>JBGTCC010000271.1:0-14423 GCA_041749055.1 Thermodesulfobacteriota bacterium
CGGTGGGGAAATGGCGCGGTTGGCAGCGCCGCTGAAACAAACTCATACCCTCCGCGCCGCGGGTAATCAGGACGCCCTGGGCGCGCCATTGGCGCAGTAATTTTGTCCCGGCGGTGAGCAACGTCCGGTCATCGCGAATATCGATCGCCGCGGCATCCGCCGCTTCGCTTTTATTGGGCGTAATCAGTGTCGGGAAACGATAGCGGGCGAAATTTTCTTTTTTGGGATCGACCACATAGAGAATTTTCCGTTTGCCAACCTGAGCGGCAAGCGCGGCCAACAGCTCGGCATGCACCGCCCCCTTGCCGTAGTCCGAGATCAAGACGCCGTCGCAGTGCGCGGCGCGATCGAGAGTAAACTCGCGCAGCCGTTTCAACGTCGCACTGTGAATCGGCTCGCGGCTCTCACGGTCCAGCCGGACTATCTGTTGATGGTGCGGGCTGGCGATAATTCGGCTCTTCTGAATGGTTTGAAAGTTGCGGTCGGTCAAGACTCCAGCCGTCGAGGCGCCGATGCGCCGCAGGATGGCAAGAATGCGCTTGCCGGCGTCGTCATTGCCAATAATGCCGCAAGCGGTTACCCGGCCGCCCAATGAGCGGATGTTGTGGACGACGTTCGCCGCGCCGCCGAGACGCCGATCCTCAGACACCACCCGCAGCACCGGCACCGGTGCTTCCGGCGACAAACGTTCGACATCGCCCAGAACAAAGCGGTCGAGCATGAGATCGCCCACCACCAACAAATGCGCGCCTTTGAATCTTGCGAGTATATCGAGAAGTTTGGTCATCGAAACAAAGTGAAACTGCCGCTAAATTTCCATCCCTAATAATTCGTAGTAAAACGCTTCGTTCTGCGCCGCCATCTGCGTCAACGTGAAGTGTTCGAGCACCCGTTGGCGCCCCTGCAATCCCATCCGCCGAGCTATTGGCGGATCGCCAACCAGTTGGGCAACCGCAGCGGCGATCGCTCTGCCGTCGCGCGGCGCGACTAATATTCCCGTCTGTCCGTCGAGCACCGATTCCGCCAAACCGCCGACTCTGGTGGCAACGACCGGTTTGCCCGCCGCCATCGCTTCCAAAGCCGCCACCCCCAAGCCTTCGAACAAGGAAGGCATAACAAATATATCGATACGCTCGAGAAAATCCTCAGGCTTGGAAACGAAGCCTAAGAACTTTACCCCTTCGTCGAGCCCAAGCGCGCGCGCTTTATTTTCCAAGGCCTTGCGTTGAGATCCGTCCCCGCCGATCAGCCAATTAAGCCGCGCGCCCTGAGATTGCAGCTGCGCCGCAGCTTGGAGCAAGAACTCGATCCCCTTGCGCTCTTCCAGAACAGCGAGACAACCCAAGGTCACAACCTGGTTGTGAGAGTTCTGCGGCAACACCGCGGCGGCAAACCGGCCGGGATCGATACCGCTATGAATCAGCCGAATCTTGCGCCGCTCCACCCCAGCATCGACCAATAGCTCGACGATGGTTTGCGAGATCGCGACCACGCCATCGACACGGCGGTTGTAAAGACACCGGGTGTACCAATTTTTTCTCTCAGCATAATCCATCCGGCGCGTGACGACGTACTGCGGGGTCCGGTCGCCGCGTGGCAACCACAAAGAAAGCGCATGGGCTCTTTTGGTGTGGAGATGAACCACATCGTAACCGGCGGCCGCGATCTGCCGCCGCAGCCTCGGAATCGCCCGCAGATCCAAATCGTTGCGAACCACCAATGGCAATCTGGCAACCGTTAACCGGCCAGCATCAGCGAACAAACGGCCAGCGGGATGAGTCAAGAGATCGTTACCATGCCCCTGCGCCGCTAGGTAAGAAAGCAGACCGAAGACTTGAGCCTCCCCGCCACCCCAGTTTCGTTCCGGATCGATGTGTAGAATCTTCAGCCGCTTGCGGCCATCACTGCCGCCGGTCGTCGTCACGTTTCTCCTTGATTTCAAGCTCCCACAATTTAGCATACTTCAAGAATACATAAATCGCCGCCGTCAGCGCGACATAAAAACCGGCGAACCCTTCCATGAACCCACGCTTGAGAATGTACGAACGAAAAAACCGCACCGCCGGCCGCAGTAACGCATCGCTCAGCCGCCACCGGCCGCCGGATTTTTTGAGCTCCGCCGACGAGATCGAGGTAAAACGATTGATCCTTTGAATATGGTCGTCGATGCTGCGATAAGAGAAGTGATGCAACGGCTGGCGCAGCCGGCGCACCTTGCCGTCAACGATGATTTTCTCATGGGGATCGACCCCACCCCAGGTCGCCCGCTCGCGCTGGAACAAGCGCACGTCATAATCCGGATACCAGCCGCCGCGCCACCACCAGCGGTCAAGATAGCGCACTAAACGAGGAATCGCATAACCCGCGTAAGCGCCGTTATCCTGGGCCAATCTCTCGACAATCTCCTTTTGCAGCTCGTCGGTCACCCGTTCATCGGAGTCAACCAATAACACCCAATCCATGGTCGCCAAGGAATGGGCGTAGGCCTTTTGATCTCTGTAGCCGGCCCATTTTCGCTGGACAAATCGTTGAGTGTAGCGCTGGCAGATCTGCGGCGTACGATCACTACTGAACGCATCGACGACGACAATCTCATCGCACCAAACTAGACTCTTTAGACAATCCTCGATCCGCTCTTCTTCGTTGAAGCAAACCACAATTGCCGAAGTGGTAATGGCTGATGATCGGGACATGCGACTCAGTTTTAGACTCAAACACTCTTCATAACCGATGGCAGGTTTGCTATAAAGGGCGCAGGAGTGTCGCCTTGAAAAACCTGGAGAGTCTTTACAAACTGCCTGGCATGCTGACAGCGCATGAGGTCGATTGCCTGTATCGACTCGGCCAATTCAACGGCCAGAAAGGTGTCATCGTCGAAATCGGCAGCTGGAAAGGCAAATCCACCGTCGCCCTTGCGCTTGGCGCCGCCAAGGTCCATGCGGAAAAAATCTACGCAATCGATCCCCATCGGATTATGCCGGAAGAAGGGTATCTGGAAGATACGGAAGCGGACTTTCTGGCGAACATAAAACAGGCCGGCGTCGATCATCAGGTTGTCCCGATGGTCATGACCTCGGAAGCGGCGGCGAAACATTGGGATAAGCCGATCCGCCTACTTTGGATCGACGGCGACCATCGCTACGAGCCGACCAAACTCGACTTTTCATTGTGGGAGCCGCATTTAGTCGAAGGCGGTATTTTGGCGATGCACGATACGATTAGAAAAAATGGACCTAAGCGCGTGCTTTGGGAAAATGTCTTTCGCTCGGATCGTTTCCAGGAAATCACCATCGTAGATAATATCACCGCCGTTAGAAAGGTGAGCAAAGCGTCCTTCGAAGCCAAATGCCTCAAGGCGCTAACCCTTTCAACAAGGGCCGCATATATCGCCGCACGCAAGATCGGCGTGCCAAAAGCCAAAGAGATCGGCAGAACGATTCTGAGCCGAGTCACGGCTCAAACTTGGACGCGACTGCTGGTTTTTGTTTTCTCGGCGAGCATCGCGCGGTAATGAAAATATCGTCCCTTGGCGCGATATTTTTTTCGGATGTCACCCAACATGGAATACCACGCCAATGCCCAAAGGGAACGCATCAAGTTGGGGACGATGGATGTTAAAGACTGCTTTTTATAAATAAGCCGACTCCGCCCTTGCTGTTCGTGGCGATCGCGAAAAAACTCTTCCGTCAACCGGCTCCAATCCACAATGTGATAGACCGCGGCACGGTGCTCGTAACCGATCCGCCCGCCGGCATTGAGGACACGTTTGGCGAACTCGACGTCCTCGGATATACCCGACCTGCCAGGCCCAAGTTCCTCATTGAATGCGCCGATTTTCGCAAACATTTCCCGGCGCACCGCCATATTGGCGCCGGTGAGAGTTTTAATTTCTTTAAGGCCCGATCGATATTTTACAAAATTTATGGTTCTGAACTTCCGCTGGGCACGGACAAATTTTTCATCATGTTCGATCTCCGGCGGCACAAGAATGGGGCCCTGCATAACATCGAAGGTTTCGTGCTTGAAAAAATTTGCCGCCACATTCAACCACTCGGGAGTGACGACGACATCATCGTCAAAGAAAGCGATAATCTCGCCTCGCGCCAATTTGATGGCGGCATTCTGGGCGCGACATTTCCCTGCGAGAGGTTCTTCAACCATGCGAAACTCGGCTCGTCCGGAGCGGCGGAACACCTCGATGACCTGCTCGATTTTTTTCGAGATTTCAACGTTTCGGGAATTATTCGCCACAATCACTTCGTGCTCGACACCTGAGCCATCAAAATGTTCACGAATAGAGCTCAGCAAACCGCGAAGCAATTCCCAACGGTCATAAGTGGCGATGACAATGCTAAATTCCATAGTCCAACCCTATATCAGCACCCCATCGTAATCGATAGAATCGATATTTTAACGACCATGGACGGAGCCGGGAGGCTTCGACAATGGCGGCTTGGGCGTCTACTTGTCGGCCTTTCTTCCAAAGACCCTTGGCGAGGCGGTAGTACCGGTAAGCCAGGCGTGACGCCACGCGTTGTTGGCCCAGAGTTGTTTCGGCTTGCGGATTTTCAGCAAGGAGTTTTCTGATGACGCGAATATTCTCCGACAACCGCTGCTCCTGATTGCCGCTCGTGTTACCGGAATGTTTTCGGTAATAAAAGACCACTTCGTCGATGTAGGCTACCGGATATCGATGAAAGATTCTAAACGACAAGTCCAAGTCCATTGATATTCTGAGAGTCTCGTCATGCCCCCCCAATTCGTCGTAACAGGCTTTCGATATCAATGATGCCTGGAGCCGCACGAGACTTTTATCGAACAGATCCTTGAGAATTACACCCTGTTTGGCTAAACGCCGGGATTTGCCGGTCGGGATGATGGTTTCTCGGTTATGCGAGGGTCCTCCAAGATAGGCACCGTTGGCAAAGACCATCCCGCATTCTGGATGACTCTCGGCATAACGATATAGAGTTGCCAGGTGATTCGGCGCACACAAGTCGTCCGAGTCTTGGATCGAAATCCACCGGGCGCGAGCCAGCCTAACCCCGGCATTGCGCGCCGCAGAGGGACCAGAATTGCCTTGATATAAATAGCGAATACGCTCTCGATAGGGTTCGAGACACTGCTCCGTGTGATCCGTCGACCCATCATTCACAACGATAAGTTCGAAATCCTGAAATTGCTGTTGCAGAACACTATCGATGGTCGCAGGCAATAATTCCGCGCGATTGTAAGTCGCAATGACCATCGAAACTTTAGGTGACAGGAGCATGCGACTGATAGCCTATATGAGTCATTCCGACATTGGCGCTTTGCCAATACCGCGACGCAACTGTCCTACAAGATAGCCCACAAACCGCCAAATTCGGCCCTCAGTCCGATAAATTCTTGCATCGCTTCCTAATGATAAATAAAAAGAAAAGCGTAAACAATTTAACACTAGTTTCGGCAAGACGCTAAATGCAATGGAATCTCGACGGTACACGCTACGGCTCAACCCCTTGCGATATTGAACTGCACGATTGTATTTTCTCCCATAGCGCAAGGGACTAAGTTCGTGATAAACGATCGCATGGGGAGTGTATCCAAGCCTAAAACCTGCGGCGCTAATCCGGCGAGAAAACTCGGTGTCACCGCTAAAACCAGAAGCCCCCGGACCGAGCTTGACATTGAAGAATCCAACGCGCTCATAGACCGCCCTTCTAAACGTCATATGGGCCCCGGTAAGGCCGCGAATCGCTTTCATCTCATCACCATGATCCACGATCGGGATGTTGTAGTAATAAAGCCTGTTTAGATCCGCTGGGTAACCTTGGGGATCCACTCCAGGTAAAATCCGGCCTTGAAGCGCGTCGAACTGATTTAACTCGTACGAGGCGAGAATTCCTGTAATCCACCGAGGATCCATCACAACATCGTCATCGACGAGACAGATGATTTCCCCGCGGCAGTGGCGTAGGCCACAGTTAATCGCCGAAGATTGCCCCCGCATCGGCTCGACGTAGAATTTTAGATCATATTTTAGAGATTTGACTTGCTGTGCGAGAACTACATCTTTCGAGGAGTCAGATGAGCCGTTGTCCACGATCAATAATTCCAAGCTAACGTGATCACTTTGTTCGAGCGCATCGAAACTCGCCAGCAGACGTTTAAGGCTGGCGGCCCGGTCACGGGTGGTCACAATGACACTGATTTTGACGGTCTTTGGAATCACACGCTTTCTGCCTTCTTCACAACCACAAGAATACCAGGGGCGAAATCCAGATTTTGCAGTCGAATCGAACTCCTATAGCGCGAATATCGAATTCGCTTTTTCGCTCGCTCAAAAACCCCACAATCGACTAAAACCAGCGGTCGCCATCCAGCCGACTCCATGACGAATAGCGCGGAGTGATGTGCGTGCTGTCTGGGATGTGCCGCGCGGCAAGATTTTTCGCTTGGTTGATGAGCGTCCAATCCATATCCATGCGTACCCACTCCCCTTGAGACCGATCTCTTAATCTCAAACTTTGCGGTTCGCCGGAGACTGGGGAAAACGCCTGACTCTTTACGATTCGCGCAAAACATAGACGCGTAACTCGTCGATCGGACGTCGACTATACCCAACTATCATCATGCGCGTAGCCCAATTCAATCAAAAGCTCGCCGGCTTCTTGAGCAAAGACACGTCGATCTTCGGCGCTCAACTTGCCACGCCAGGCTTCCTTGCGCCCACGGCTGACGACCATCGTCGAAACAGTATCATCGTCATATTCAAAAAATCGCAGCGCTTGCCGCAAAACCAATTGAGAGTCCTGCACGACGTCTTCATAGCGAATTTCCCGATAATCGAGACGGGATTCACGGGCAGCTTTTCTGCCGTCCATGATAAGCCTTTTCCACCTACGCGCCGCTGCTCGTACCGTCTTCGGACCCCAAGATAACGATAAATTGGACACCGCAACGTCCCGGCCGTCTCGAACAATATGGATGCACTTACAGTGCGGGAAAAGCTTTGGCAACGCATCAAGATAGGTTAGCAAACCGGGAGTCTTATTGATCCAATTGGGCTTATTCATACGTCGGCAATGAATTGCGAAAAGCCGATCAATGTACCGCCTTGCAGAACCATAAACCTCGTCGGGTTGTACCGGACCATGGCGCAATTGAGCTAACCAATCTTGGGTTTCTTCGACCAACTCTTCCAAGCGGTAATGAATGCAATGACTTTCACCGAATGGGAATGACTCATAACTTTGCTTAACGCCATTTCCTTCGTTCGGAATGATATTATAACTGACCGCCTTCCGCTCATAGGTATCGCAAGCTCTTTGAAAAGAGGAGCGCACCAGGGGCTCGCATGCGACCCGGGCCATGCGCCGAGAGATCGTTCCGCCATAATACCAAGAAGCCGACTGGCACAGCACCAACAGATTTCTTAAAAACCGCGTTTCATAGAGCGGCGCGATCGATGGATGTTGCCCTAAAAGATTAATCAGCAATGTGGTTCCCGATCTGGGAACCCCGACAATGAACCCGGGTTTCATTACCTCTGCATGCTGTACCGTCATTCAAAATTCTCCGGCATCCGCACCGCTCAAGAAACCCGACAGTCAGTACGAGATCCGTCGAGTTCTCGCACTTGCGCAACGGCAACGCCTGAGAGGCAATGGCCATACCAAAGTAAACCAGCCAAGATACCCTCCCCTATGAATCTCGTAGGTCCTTTCGATCCGGGTGTGGCCGGGCTCGAGCGACAAACTGATATGCAAGTAAAGTTTTGCAAAGTCTTACCATAGCGAAATGTATCTCGTGCATCAGCGCAACAAGTGGACTCCGCGTCCACGGCAGAACCAGTTGCACTGGCAACGGCGTTGGCACAACGTCGACGATCCGACAAGCCGCGTTTTGTAACAGTGCGTTGAAACTCGATAACGTGTAAAAGCGCAGATGGGTGCGATCCAGGATGCCTCGATCTTGGTAATCAAATTTGCCGAATAGCAACATGATCCGAATTAATAAATTTGCGATGTTCGGAACAGAAATAATAACCTGGCCTGTTGAATTTAGGCAGGAAAGGGAACGCCCTAAGACCACCTCCGGTTCGCGCAAATGTTCTAAGACATCGGCAAAAATAATAAAATCGAATTCCGCCCGGAACGGGAAGTCGAAGGTTTCGAGATCGGCAAGATAAAACCCGGCATAGTTCGGCTGGGCGCCCTTTGCCAAGAATTCGTCTTTTTCAACCCCAACAACGTAATGCCCCCGTTGCCTTAGGACCGCTCCCAAGTATCCATCTGCGGTTCCCACGTCCAAAATTTTTAGCGGGCGTTGCGGATCATCCAAAAATTTCAATATCCAGTAGTGGCTACTATACTTAAAATATTTAAACCGGTAGTTGAGTTCTTGGGTTTTCGCCTCGTCCCTCACTCCGCCCTCCGATAGCGATCGGAAAAACACTCGAATTGTTTCTGCGCGATCCAAGCGGAGCGGTGCAGTAGATAGCGTAAAAGCACGGCTAGAATGCTCACGCCGTAGACCACGCTAGCGCTAAAACTAGCACTCGATGCTTCGGCAAAATAGCGCGTCGGCACGGGCACCTCTTCGATACGAAATCCCAGGTGAATCGCTTGGACTAACATCTCCTGGTCGAAAACAAAGTTATCCGAATTCAACAGGAATGGCACTTCTTCCAAAACGCGCCGCGAGAAAGCCCGGTATCCGGTGTGATACTCGGCAAGCGCCTGATGGAGCACTTGGTTCTGAATACCGGTCAGGAAACGATTGCCGAGGTATTTCCACCAGGGCATTCCTTGTTTGACCACGTCGCCACCGAGCAGGCGCGAACCGAGGACGACATCGGCATCACCCCTCTTGATCGGTGCGATCACATTGGGCAACAGCGACGGATCGTATTGATAGTCAGGATGAAGCATGACGACAATATCGGCGCCGGCCTTCAGAGCCTCGGTATAGCAAGTTTTCTGGTTGCCTCCATAACCAAAGTTGCGGGTGTGAACGAACACCTCCAAATTGAGCTCTTTGGCGATTTTCAACGTCTCATCCCGGCTACCATCGTCGACTAAAATCACTTGGTACACGTCATCTTTAGGAATGGCGTCGTAGGTTATGCGTAAAGTCTTGGCGGCATTGAAGGCCGGCATGACTACGATCACTTTCGGCTGGACCTGAGCAATCGCCATGGAGATTCCAATAGCTAATTGCGTAGTAACGCCGGGGTGCCGACCCGGTGCCGGGACTTGACGGCGTCCAAGCGATTCGACTCTCGGACCACCTTTGCGATGATCCTACGCCGTAACTGGATGCTGGCGGAGTCTCGATCGAGATAGGCGCACAGTAGGGACATTTTCTGAACGCCGCGCAAATATCTGCCGAGAGTACGATTCAGTTGAACCAGATTCTTGATCCGGCGGTTTTCGGACAAGGCGCGATACTGGCGCACGCCCTCAAGATCGAGCAAATACAAGGCGATTCTTTGGCTACCGGGCGACACTGCGGCGAGAATGTTAGCGTCCTTGAGGTCGTTATGGTAGACGCCCTGACTGTGCAGCGCCTGAAACAGCGCCCCCAGCGTAGTGAGAAATGCACGGCGGCGCCTACCCCCCTCCCGAGTCGGCTGAGAACTCAGGGTTTCTCGCCATAGGGAGTCCACGGTCACGCCTCCTCGGATCTCCTCGGAAAGAAAAAAACTCCGGGTGACCGCGCCCCATATTCGTTCCTCGACGGCAGCGATCGGCTTTGCCGTTGCGATACCGTTACGGTTCAAAATAGCCGCACCGCGCAGTGATTTTATCCCACCCGAAAGACTAAATATCGACCCTAAACGATGACGCAGTGAAAATGTATTGTAACGTTTGACGTAAATACTCCGCTTGGCTCCCCCAAGGTCGAGCACCACTCTCGCCACCTTGGTCTTGCGTTGATCCTTGATGACTTCACAGCCGGGAAGAGCGAAAAGCCCATCGGGATTTTTTAACAGGGCCAGCACCGCGGGATCGGCACAGTCAGGATCGAGCCAAATCTTACATGCCCCGGAGCGATGTAAAAGAAAATCAGGATACACGGATGGCGGCCAGCCCATGACAAACTTCGTTGAGTACGGCTTCAAGGCGGTGCAAATGGCTATTCCACGAGTACTGTTCACCGAGCTGTCGCGCCGCCATGCGAAACTCCGGCTTCACACACTGTTCGAGCATGTTGGATAGCCGGGCTTCGAGTTGCGCAGCATCGCCGGCATCTTCGACGACTCCTTGCCTCAAGCAGCCCGTCAATAAGGCGCCGGCACCGACTTCCCGGCTGACCACCACCGGCACACCGGAACTCAGAGATTCAAGCACGACGTTGCCGAACGCCTCCTGCAATGCCGGCAAGGCTACGAGATCGGCCATGGCGTAATAGTTCTCGATGTCATCCTGGCGGCCGACAAAGAGAATACGATCTCCAGCCACCGACTTTGCCCAGTTTTGATAGTAACTCATGCGCCCATCGTCCCCGGCAACCATCAAGTAGGTCTGGCTCAATGGTGGACGATGCCAAATCGCGATGAGACGGTCCAGCCCCTTGCGCGCAAATCCGTTGCCGACAAACAAAACCAATTGCGCCTGGTTGGGAACTTTCCAGCGCGCGCGCAAGGTGTCGCCGACCTGCGCGCGCCGAGACGGATGAAAGCGCTGCTGGTCGACGCCATTGTAGAGAACCGCAATCATGTCCTTTTTGACCTGGTAATTCGACTCGATGTCGCACTTAACCTCATCGGACACTGCGATCACCTTCTTGAAGTGCCCGTCGGAAAACTGTTTTCTCTCTATCCGCAAGAGACTTTGGTGATAGAAGCTCAGGCATTGCCACAGCCGCCGCCATGCCCCCCCTTGTTGCCCCATTCGCAGCAGGAAGCCGCGATGAGTGCCGCCGCCGCTGCGCAGGATATCCTGGGACATAAGCCGCCCAAAGCTGACGACGAGATCGCATCGATGATTCTTAATAATTCTCGGAGCGACCAGGGCGAAGCTCCACAATCGCAGCGTTCGTCCCATTCGAACCACTGGAATAGTATGACCGATGGTGCCGCGCGGCGCGGCGACGCCATACTCACTGCAGAATAAATGCACTTGATGGCCGAGATCGCGCAACCCCTCGGCAGTCTGATAGAGATCTCTTTCGGTGCCGCCGTTGAGATCAAGCCGTTTATGCACAAGTGCAATCTTCAAACTTGAGTTTTTCTGGCTTTGACGACGATATTGTCCGACAACAAAAGCGCAGGATGAAAAAGGTAGGATAGGATCTGCCAATTGTAACGCCGCTGCACAGGGTCTTTCTCGGCGCGAATCACCGTGATGAAACTAAAAAGCCACATCAACGGCCAAAACAACGTCGTAAAAAGCCGCGCGGCAAACTTTACCCGAGTTTTGGAAAGCCCGGCAACTTCAAACCCATAATGAAACAGCAGGTAATAGAGCTCGTAGAAATGTAATAAGTAGATATTCGGAGCTTGACCTGGTTTGCTCGAATAGTGCGCCGGTCGAACCCGGCCGCGCAAAAAACCGGTGAACAAAAACCGCACTCGCGACATCAGATTAAGCACGTTGGGCGTGCTGATGAGCACTACCCCGCCCGGCTTGAGGACCCTGGCCAGTTCGCGAATCAGTTGGGGCTGATTTTCGATATGCTCTATCACTTCGACCAAATCTACGGCGTCAAAACTTGCCGAGCGAAACGGCAAAAACGCATTGAGGTCGACCCCGGCGACACGCCCGATTCCCGGCGTCATAGCGGGCGGCACAGAATAATCGGTGGCAATTACTTTATAGCCGAGCCGAGCCAACATTTCGGCGGTGTCTCCGCCACCGCAGCTCAAATCCAATATTCTCTTTCCAACCGGTTCCTCCGTTGACCACGCTGAAGATACTGCGTCGAAAATAGCGTTGTTAGGCATTTTTCAGCTGCTCGTGTCCTTGCTCTCAGGAAAGCTTATGAGGTTATTTTCAAATTTTCCCATGGGAGTCCGCAGTTCGACGATCGTTCAGCCCTAGGGAACGATATTTAGCTGTGTCGCGCATCAGTCGTGTCCGGAACCCAGCGCATTAGCCGGCGAAAATTTTCATTTGGATCGGCGCCATCGCAATCCATACGGCGTCTGCGGGTACGGGCTTCGAGCCACCGTGCCAACTGCCGATCCTGCGCGCGCAACTTTGACACGCCGAGATAGGCATGAAAAAACCGCATGCGATCTTGCACAGTAATATGCGCCAGCGGCAGGCGATTGAGCTGTACCAGGTTTCTTTTACACAACTGGACCGTCAGCCATGGCGGAAAACGCCGGGTGCGGTCATTGTCCATGAAGTAAAACGACAGCCGGTCCGGTTTTCGCATGACGACCAGAATATTACTCGCGAGCAGATCGCCGTGAACAAAGCCCAGGTCATGGAAACGCCGAATCAATGCGCCCAGCTGGGCAATCGCACTCCGCTTCATTTGCATAAATGCCCGGCTATGCTGGGCTATGTCTAGACCCGATAAATACTGCGGCGCCGGCAGGCCGCTTAATGCCTCGGTAAGAACAAAAGAACGCTGCACCACACCGCCGCGACGTCTCTCAGCAAACGCCACCGTCAGTGGAACATTGAAACCGGCAGCCGCCAGCAGTAGCCCCTGGCGCCAAAACCGTCGGGCCTTGGACGCGCGCAACAGATCCTTGACCTTACCGGCGCCGCGGCCGCGGTGAAACGCCTTGACAAAATATGCCTGCCCCGACGATTCCGCGGGCCACGAGAGGCGCAAAGTCTGCGGATGCTTGGAGGCTGGCTGGCGTTCTACCAGTGCGATCGCCGATCGCTGCATAGCCGCGTCCCGGACCCGCTCTAAAGTCCAAAAAAACCAGTCGCCGCTGCGGTCAAGCTTGTAGTCAGCCGCATTCAACATGACGTATTTCTTCCGAACTGGCGCCCGTGGAAAGTACCTTCAATTTTGCCGCTATGTCGTCAATGGCAATCGACCGCATACACAGCCGGCCAATTTGGCAGTGTTTGCGATAGCATGGACTGCACGGGGCCTCGCCTTTGATCGCCAAGCTTGCGAAACCATACGGCCCAGTTCGCGCCGGCTCGGTTGCCCCCCATAGCGAAATCACCGGGACATTTAGCGCCGCGGCGATATGCATCAGCCCGGTGTCCGGTCCCACCGCCACTTTTGCCCTGGCGATTATTCCGATCGCTTCACGCAACGAGGTGCTACCGGCCAAATTGACCACGCCCGGCTCGCTCAATGCTAAAGACTGCTCTGCTAGCTGCCGGTCATTGGCGCCGCCCAGCAAGACCACCCCGAGCCGATGGTCGCGCCGCAGCAGATTGGCGCAAGCGGCGATTTGATCGGCGAACCAATTTTTGCTCTCCCAACGTGTGCCGACAAACAAAACCGCGAATGGCGATTCCATGCCTTTGAGATGGCCGTCAACCGTTTGTCCTTCGGCCTCAGTCAAGGCGAAATCCCAGCGCGGTGGCGTGAGTGCAAGCCCAAGAAATGCGCCGAACTTGAAGTAATGATCGAGCTTGGCAATGTTATGGCCACAGGGTTCGATGAACAAATTATTGAACAGCCAATTAAACTCCTTGGCGTCAGCGCGGTGAAATCCCAAGCGCTGCGGCGCACCACTGAGGCGGCTGATGACGCCACTCTTAAGATGGCGCTGCAAGTCCAGCACCAGATCGAATTTGTGGCGGCGAATTTGTTTAAGAAATGCGCCGAAACTCCACCAGCGGCGCCGGTCGAACAGGATCACTTGGTCGATCGCCGAGTTGCTTGCAAGAAGCGGCGCCGCCGCCGGTTCCACCGACCAGGCAATAAACGCCCTGGGATAACCGGCGCGCAGCAACCCTGCCAGCGGCAAGGCACGGGTCACGTCGCCGATGGAACCATGCAAGACCAGCAGGATGCGCTGGGCATCGATCTTAGTCTGCAGCGTCACGGTAATATTCGAGAAATCCATCCCAAGCAGCCGGTGAGAAGTACCGCCGTTGCGGATCGAGTTTGCCGATCGATCTTAATAAGCGATTGAGATTGTTCTGCACCATTGGCAAAGGCAGTTGACCCACGACGAGAATCGCCTTATCGAAATCGATGACATGGCTCTCCACGCCCGTGGCCGCGGAGCGAACCAAAATATTTTTAAGATTGAGATCGCGATGATACACGCCCTCGCGATGCATCCGGCCAATCGCCGCCGCAACCGCCTTCAAGACCGCCTCAATGCCGACGCTTTGGCAGAATCCGCCGTGCAGCGCAGCCCAAAGATCATGGGCGCCTTCCAGTTGCCGCGTCACCAACCAGCCGCGGTAAAATGGCCCGGCGATTTTTCCGACACAAGCGGCATAGACCTCCACCGTCGGGAAACCTCTGCGGCGCAGCTCTTCGGTAATAATCAACTCACG
>JBGTCC010000272.1:0-6035 GCA_041749055.1 Thermodesulfobacteriota bacterium
TTCGTTCAAAACGTTTAAAGATCGGCCCGTTCAAATCGTTCAAGCCGTTCAACCGCTGCGCTTCGTTCAAAACGTTTAAAGATCGGCCCGTTCAAATCGTTCAAGCCGTTCAACCGCTGCGCTCCGTTCAAGTCGTTAACCGATTAAGATTGAGCCTCGTTCAACGAATAAGCATTTGAACCGTTCCAGTGGTTCCACAGGTTCCGGCGTTTCGTTCAAACCCTTCGCTGACCGAGGTTTTCTCGCCTTTCTCCCTCATTTTCTCTTCGCGGCACTGCGTCGGCGCCGGTACGGCGCTGGGGTTTCGGCTACAAGGGTGCCTCTTTTGGGTTCCGCCGGTTCGAAGACTACACGCACGCGGGCGCGCAGCACGGCTGCGACTCGGCGGAGCATGGTCAAGGAGTGGCCTTCGTAGCCGGGCGACTCTAGGCGGCTGATCTGTTGCTGCGAGGTCTTGAGCAGCTTGGCGAGATCCTTCTGGGAGAGCCCGGCTTGCTCGCGCAGCGCGGCGATTTGCAGCGACACATCCCATGCTTCCCCGGCGTGCTTAAAGCGGGCGGCAAACGCCGGGTCCGCCAACTGTTGTTCGAGGTAGCGGTCGAAATTGGTTTTATTCATGGTTTCGCTCTTTGACCCAGTCATGCATCCGTTCGCGCGCGGTAGCGAGATCGCGAGCTGGGATCGCCTGGCCATTGTTGCGGATGCCGTGAAGCGCGACGATGCGGCGATCCTTCATGAAAAACCACAACACACGGGCATTGAGCTTACCGACGTGGCGCAGTTCGAAAAGTCCATCACCAAGCGACTTGGACAAGGGCTCGCGATGATACTGCCGGTGTCGCAGTTTGGTGAGACCGGCAAGCACCGCTGCAAAGTCATCCGGATCGCTGCCCTTCAACTCATCGAGAAATTCCCGCACCGGGCACTTTCCCGCTGTTGTTTGGTAGAACTCTACTATGAAATCCATGTGGCCGCAACATCAATATTGATGTACTCTATAATCCGGTCCACAAATTGATCTCGATCGTCCTGTCACTGTTTAGCATCGGCGATCGGACTAAAAAACAGGCCCGTTCAAATCGTTCAAGCCGTTCAATCCCCCGGATCAAGTCCGGGGTCCGTTCAAATCGTTATCGGACTAGGCCTCGTTCAAAGGTTCAAGGGTTCAAGCGTTCGACGATAGACCCGGAAGGGAACTTCCAGGTTTCCGGAATTCCGGAAACGGCGCGACGGACGCGGGTTATCGATTGCCGTAGCGCGCGGCGCGCTCTTCGACCAGAAAGCCGATCTTGCGCTTCTTGGGCTCCAGCGGTGTCATCAGCTGGCGAATCGCGTCGAAGACGATCTTGAATTGCGCGTCATATTTTCGCTCAAGCATTTCGAGCTTGTTGGCCAGATCCTTGTGCGTTGCCAATATCTCCCGCAACCGAACGAACGGGCGCATGATTTCAATGTTCACGCTGATGCGTGGGAAAGCTACTTCCGATGTCGTCCCCGGCCGCTTTCTAAGGTAACAATTTGTGACCTTAAAGCCGTGAACTCTTCAGGAGTGAGCTGAAACAGACGAAACCGGGGTCCGGCATAACAGTCATTACAATCTATCGTTCTTAGGTTCAACGTTCAGAAATTCAAGTTTAGATTGGAGAGGAATAACAGCAGTAGACTGTGAAATCGAGACGGGCGCGATATTGTGATCGCGGAGGGGAAACTGCCGTTTCGCGGCTCTTCACGAAACGGTCCTGTTTAAAGGGTCACCGGTTCAAGCCTTCCAGGACAGATTCGGAGAGCTGCCGCCTACTTGCAAGCGGTGAGCTCGGCTTCGAAGGGCCGCTCCTTGCGAAACCGACTGACGCCGAGAATGCTGAACCCGACCACTTGTCCATGCTCGTCGATCCGCTCCATGAGCGCGTCATGGGCAGTTTCGCGCATTGAGCCGGCGACATCCCTGAAGCGTACTTCTAAAAAGTCCCCCTCGGGATCGAACCAGACTTTTACTTTATCGGCCATAGGATTTCTCCTGCTTTCACAGTGTCCGTCAAATACGCGGTAATGACAAAAGCATCTATCGGTAAATACTTTACCACCACGCACAACCATTTCCCACCCAGCCGGGTGCGCGCATAAAACTCGTAAAAGAGCTTTACGCTATCGTCGGACCGCGATACCCGCACCTCGCTCGGTGCCTGCAAGATTCGCTCGACTTCATCCTCCATTCCGACCATCTCAGCGTGCTCCAAGATATGCGCCAGTCGTTCGTCAGTGAGCCTAACGAAGCGGCCAAAGCAATCCTTGATCAGCTTCATATTCGCAAGATATGGCAGCGATCAATTCGGCGCAATCCCCGTAATCGCGACGGTTCGCCGCCTTGTGACATCTAAGAAACGGACTTAGGCGTCATCGCTTCGCTCCGGTTTTGCAGGGGACCCGGGGGTCGGCTCGGTGGGGAACCCGGGGTCGGGCATAACATTCACTACAATCTGTCAGCTTCACTTCGTCTGCCGCGCCGGTACATCCCGGCTGTTGGGGCACATCAACCACAGGCCCTGTTCCCAGGGGGCCGACGTGAACCAGCCGCAATTCTCCCGAGACACAACCAAGCCCCTGCGCTAGAAGCAATGCCTTGTCGACCGCCGTCTGCGGATGCGGATCATGATCGACAGAAATGAGTATTTTTTTCAGCGCAACTGAACCCTCATTCAGCGAAACAAACCCACGCCCATCGCGTGGAACAAAAAGCGTCATGGCTCCCGACCTGCGTCGGAGCGGCTCCGCGATCGCTTTGTGCAACCAGCGATCAAGACCTTCCCGTTGGTGGGTAGCCAACACGATTAAATCGGGGGAGAATCTGCGGAAATGCCGCAGCATGGTTTCGACGGGATCGTTCCCTGATCGAAGAATCTTCCTGATACGGAGACCGACTTTCGCGACTTCATCCCGCCGAACACCCTTGGGCAAAATACCCCAGCGCGTCAAAGTGGCTCTCACTGCGGGGAAATCGAGCCAGTAGGGTTTCTCCGGGCTAAGCTGTGTCTCTACATGCATGATGTCGAGCTTCGCCTTTGACTGCAAAGCGATTTTAAGGGCATGAGCGAAGGCCACCTCACTCGCCGCGGAAAAATCCGATGGGTGGAAGATGACAAAATTTCGACCCAACTGTTTTTCAATTATAGATGTCAGACTCACCGCAAGTTTCCTTTGTCCTAGCCCTTTACATCTATCCCTCCGGTTTTCAGATTATTCCAGGCAAGGCATCCTGCGGCCAGCGCAATGTGACAATTCTCGCCGCGCACGCGAGAATGCGTCAGAGCTCCAACCTATTCAGTCTCAGGGCGTTGCTGATCACCGAGACCGAGCTGAAGGTCATCGCCGCGCTGGCGATGACCGGGCTTAACAGCAGACCAAAAACAGGAAAGAGCACGCCTGCCGCGATGGGAATTCCTAGAATATTGTAGATGAACGCAAAAAATAGATTTTGCCGAATGTTGCGCATGGTTCCACGGCTGAGACGGCGCGCCTTGGCAATGCCGCGCAGATCCCCTTGGACCAGTGTCACGCCGGCGCTTTCCATTGCCACATCGGTGCCCGTGCCCATGGCTATTCCTACATGAGCCAGGGCCAGAGCGGGAGCATCATTGACTCCATCCCCCGCCATCGCCACCATCCGACCCTCCGCCTGCAACCGTTTGATCACCGCGCCCTTTTGCTCGGGCAATACATCGGCTTGAATATCATCGATGCCTAGTTTTTTCGCCACTGCTTCGGCTGTGGTTCGATTGTCCCCCGTGAGCATGACGATCCTGATGCCGTCCTGATGCAGCATCTGGATCGCTTCTGCGGTGGATTGCTTGACCGGGTCAGCGACACCCACCAGTCCGGCGACAGCTCCATCCACGACAACGTACATTACCGTCTCGCCGCCTTTTCTCAGTTCTTCCGACTGATTCAAAAAATCGCCCGGTTCGACTTTTAATTCCTCCAACAGCCTGAGGTTTCCCAGCGCAACTTGCTTTCCATCGACCGAACCCAACACGCCTTTACCCGTGATCGAACGAAACTCGCCAGCGTCGGCAAGCTTCAGCCCTTTTTTCTCGGCGCCGCTGACTATGGCTGCCGCGAGAGGATGTTCGCTGCCCCGCTCCAGACTTGCGGCAAGGCGAAGAATCTCGTCCTCGCTTTGTCCCGGCCCTGGAACCAGCGCGGCCAAGTGCGGCTTGCCTTCCGTGAGTGTGCCGGTCTTATCGACCACCAACGTGTCGATCTTTTCTAAAACCTCCAGAGCTTCGGCATTCTTGATCAGCACGCCGGCCAACGCGCCTCTCCCGGTGCCGACCATGATCGACATCGGCGTCGCCAAGCCCAGGGCGCAGGGACAGGCGATGATCAATACGGCGACGGCGTTGAGCAGTCCGTAAGCCATCGCCGGCGCCGGTCCGAGCCAGGCCCAGATAAAAAACGTGACGATGGCGACCAGAACCACCGCGGGAACGAAATAGCCGGCTACCGTGTCGGCGAGCTTTTGAATCGGTGCGCGGCTGCGCTGGGCGTCGGCGACCATGCGCACGATCTGGGCTAGCAGGGTTTCGCTACCGACCCGGTCAGCGCGCATGGTCACGCTTCCCGTGCCATTGACCGTTCCGCCGGTAACGCGACTGTCCTTTACCTTTTCTACTGGAATGGGCTCCCCCGTGATCATCGACTCATCGACCGAAGTCGAGCCTTCGAGCACGATGCCGTCCACCGGAACCTTTTCGCCGGGACGGACGCGCAAACGATCGCCGACTTGAACTCGCTCCAGAGGCACGTCGGTTTCCGTGCCGTCGTCGTGCAGTACGCGCGCGGTCTTGGGTGCGAGGCCCAACAGCGCCTTAATCGCCTTGCTGGTCTTGCTGCGGGCTCTCAGTTCGAGCACCTGGCCGAGCAGAACCAAGGTTGTGATAACGGCGGCGGCTTCAAAATAAACTGCCACTTCGCCTTCACTGCCGCGAAACGATGGCGGGAAAAGTCCAGGGAATAGGGTGGCAAAAACACTGAAAACGTAAGCCGTGCCGACGCCAATGGCAATTAGCGTAAACATATTCAGGCTGCGGTTGACGATGGACGCCCAGCCGCGCTGAAAGAACGGCCATCCACCCCAGAGCACCACCGGAGTGGCAAGAACGAGCTGAAACCAGTTGAGCAGCTGCGGCGATAAACTGAGCTGCACGGGCTGCCCCGGAATCATATCGGACATGGCGAGAAAAAAAATCGGCGCGCTCAGAGCAACGCCGACCCAAAATCGCCGCGTCATGTCGACTAGTTCGGGATTGCTTTCTTCCTCCAAGGTTACGGTTCTCAGCTCCAACGCCATACCGCAGACGGGACAGGATCCCGGCTCAGGCCGCACGATCTCGGCGTGCATGGGACAGACGTACTCGGTCTTGCTGGGAGCCAGTGACGCCGGCGTTTCGCGCTCCAGCGCCATGCCGCATTTGGGACAGGCGCCGGGTTTGGACTCGCGCACCTCGGGGTCCATCGGACAGACATAAGCGACCGGTTCGCGCTCGGTGGATTGCTGCGGAGCCTTAGGAACGCTAACGGGACTAGGCACCAGGAATTTTTCCGGTGCCGTCTTGAACTGTTCTAAACAGTGGACACTGCAGAAATAATAGACTTGTCCGTTGTGATCGTGCTGACCCGCCGCACTTTTTGCCTCGACCTCCATGCCGCATACCGGATCTTTCATCGTTCAACCTCCCTGGGATGATAACCCACGTTGCAATATTGCCCCTCAGCCATCTATTTCTCACTTTCTCTGAATTGTTAACAATATCAAAACGCTAAAACTTCCTTGACCGACTTCAATTCATCGCGCATCAGCCGCGGCAGCAAAAATTCCTCGCGAACCTTTTCCTGCCCCGCTATGCCAAAGGCGTTTCTTTCGACCGAATCCTCGACTGCGCGCAGCAGTGGCGTCCGACACTTACTTGTGGAAGCATGAAATCGCCTCGCGCATAAACTGCGCGGTTTCTTCGGGAAGAGCCGTGTTGATCGACATC
>JBGTCC010000273.1:0-4314 GCA_041749055.1 Thermodesulfobacteriota bacterium
GCTGACCAGTTCGAACAATAACGTGATGTATGTTGGTGTCACCAATGACCTCAGAAGACGGGTCTACGAACATCAGAACAAATTGGTGAAAGGCTTCACCGAGAAATACAACGTCGACAAATTGGTTTACTACGAGCAAACTAACGACGTATTTACCGCTCTGACGCGGGAAAAAGAAATCAAGAAATGGCGGCGGGAAAAGAAAAACAATCTGGTCTTACAAGTAAATCCAAAGTGGAATGACTTGAGCGAAGCGATCTAGATTTCTCCCTGCGGTCGAAATGACAGACTGAGACATTTTGTCATCCCGAACGAAGAGAGGGATCTTTCCCAGCTCAAGCACCGCGTGGATCACAGACGATTGCCAAGTCACGTGAAGTTGGAGGTTCTATGTACATCGACGGCGATACTCACTACTGGCCGCTGCGTTTCATCGACAAGGTGAAGCACCCCGGCAAGGGTCATCTCGAAGTGGTCGAGGACAAAGGCGACATGGTGCGCTACGGCGAAGTGGTGCCGGGCAAGGTGGCGACCTATTATCGCGACGGCAAGAAAGTTCACTCGTTTAAAGAAGGTCGCTGGAGCATCCCGCTGCGCGCGGAGTTCATGAAAAAAGATGGTTTCGACATGCAGGTGTTGATCCCCGACAACCGGCCGCTGATCTATGAGTGTGACGCGGAACTGGGGCGGCAGTTAGCGCGAGCCTACAACGACACTGTGGCCGAGGACATTCAGGGCGACGATCGTTTCATCGGCTGCGCCTGGATTTATTTGCCGGACATCAAGCAATCCGTAAAAGAACTGCGTCGCGCGGTGAAGGAGCTGGGCCTGAAGGCGGTGAAGTTCAACGGCGGCTGGGGCGATGGCGACTTGGATAGTGAAGTGCTTTATCCGCTTTACGAAGAAATCGCCGACTTGAACATTCCCATCCTGCTCCATCCGGCGGCGCGCGTCTATGAAGCGCAGCACAGCCATCCCTGGCTGGTCGGCAGCGAGCGCTTTCAGGGCTACCAGCATTTTCCCACGGCGCTGGGCTTTCCGCTCACTTACATGGTCAGCGCCGCGCGTTTGATCTTCGGCGGCGTGCTCGATCGATTCCCGAGTTTGAAATTCGGCTTCTTCGAAGGCGGCATCGGCTGGGTGCCGTGGCTCATGCATACACTCGACGCGCATATGCCGAATAAAGACCGGCTATCCGTATCCGTGCAACAATTCTTCGAAGGCAAAAACGCCATCAAAAAAATGCCCAGCCAATACTTCGATCAGTTCTATATCGCCTGCGTATCCTGGGAAACTTATATCGCCGACACCGTCAACGGCTGGCCCAATCACAACATTATTATTGGCAGCGATTTCGACCACGGCGACGCCGTCGCCACTTGGCCGCGCACGGTCGACGTGATCAAGCAGATGAAGTCTTTGTCGGCAATTGACAAGGAAAAGGTTTTGGGCGGCAATGCGATGAGGATGTTTGAGTTAAACGAAAATGGTGCGAACTGAGCAACGCCGAAATTTCTTCGTTCCGTCATTCCGGCGCAGGCCGGAATCCAGAGTTATTCTAGTCTAGCGAATGAAAAGATGGATGCCGGTCTTCACCGGCATGACGGATGGAGCGGTTCCGATCTCGCCTACTGGTATAGCCCCCTGATAAACCCGCTATCCTCCAAAGGTTTGATCAAACTACTGTCAATGAACAGATTGGGATCGGCTGTCTTGGCTTTGGGAAAATCTTTGGCCATGAATTCGAGCACGGTCTTGGTGCCCGCCACGGAGGGGTAGGGGGCGGGCTCGATGTATTGGGTGGCGTAGAGGCCGTAGGAACGCTCTAAATAAGTCTCCTTGCCCTTTTCGATGCGCATTTTCTTCATCAAGATTCTCAGGCTGTCTTCTTTGTTGCGCTTGAAGTGGGCGACGCCCTCGACGAATCCTTTCATGAAGCGGTTCGCCAAGTCGCGATGGGTTTTGATGTAGCCGCGCGAGGCGACCAGGACGTTTTGCAAATATTGAATTTCCATGGCCACCGGATCTCCGAGAGTCTTGAAACCGATGTCTTCGGCCATGAAAAATGTCGGATCTTGCAGCACCGCGGCGTCGATGCCGCCCTTTTGTAGACTGATGAACATTACCGGCGAGGCGCCGACTTGAATGATCTGGACATCTTCCGCCGCCATATTCCACTTGCGTAACATCAGCAACAGAGCCAGGTGACCAGAGGATCCCAGGGTAGTGATGCCGATGCGTTTCCCTTTCAAAGCCGCCGGTGCCGTAACATCGGCCTTGACCATCAAGCGCTGGATGCCTTTGTTGTTGCCGGCGGCAACCATGGCGATGTCCGCGCCGCTAAAAACCGCGCTGACGACCGCGCCGCCACCGGTGGAGCCGAATTGCAAATCGCCGGCGATCACCGCGCTCAGCGACCGGGTCGCGCCGCCGCCGATGACGATCGCTTCGGTCTCAATGTCGTATTTCTTGAAGAAGCCTTTCTCCTCGGCGATCCACACCGGCGCGTTGGCCAGACTGATCGCAGAGAAACCAACGCGGATTTTGTCGGCGGCGAATGACGCTGCGGTAAGCGACAGTGCTAGGGCCACCGCCAAAACACCGCGTCGAAACATAGTAGTAAGTGTGCACATTTCTCCGTTCTCCGTTTTTTCCGTCATTCCGGCGAAGGCCGGAATCCACACCCAACATCCACCTCGATACCGTTCTTCAACCGTATGATGACATATATCTAGATTACGCTACCACCGGCCATTCATCGAGCAACCTGCCGTAGCCTTTCACGGAATCTTGCACCCCAAGCTTCGATAACACACTCCAGAACATCGCCGGGTTGCTGGCGATGACCGGGACTTTCAATTCGTTTTCTAATCGTTGAATAATCGGCAACGGGTCCATGGTCGCGCCTTGGAAATAGATCGCATCCGCCGGCGCAAAGCTGCGATAGGTTTTCAGCACCAGGTCGAACAACTCGTCCGGCGTCAGATCGACACCCGATCCCGTCTTGCGCCCTTCGAAGGCCGGGCCCAACTGGACAGTGAAGCCGAGACCAGTCAAGTGATCTTTGATCACCCCATCTGACTTGGCGTCGAAGGGCGTCATCAACAGCACCGACTTGGCTTGGTAAACGCTCAGCGCCGCAACGGCCGACGACACCGCGGTCGCCACCGGCAATTGGATCGCCTCACTTACTTTGACATCGATGCCGGGATTGAACAGGCCGATGAAGCCGCCGGTCAACACTAGTCCATCGGCTTTGTTGCGCGCGACGAAGTCCTTGGCCTTTGCGATCACGACATCCGCTTTGCCGGCGAGATCCTGATAGGCGTCGCCCAACAAACCGAGCCCTTCATGAATCAGCGAGACCCCCGGCGGCACCAACGCCTCGACATGTTTGAAGTGCGGTTTGTTCGGCGTCGCCGGGGAGAGGAGGCCGAGAGTGATATTGCGGTTTGTGCTCATGTCGATCTCCGTATGAAACAGCTCGGCTATAACATGAATGATGGTAAGGGGTGAAGGGTAAAGGGTGAGGCGTCCGGTCCGAATCGCTTTACCCCTTACCCTTCACCCCTTACGCGTTTCTCACAGCGCTAGATTGACCCGCGCAGATCAATCTCGCATAGTCGACTATCATAATCGTGCGACTCCGGAGGTAACCGTGCAGTTTCGAATCGCAGCGGTGGATTTGGTCAGCAACACTTGTTTTCCCGCTCTAGCGGCGGATGAGTTGGGATTCTTCAAAAGCGAGGGCTTGGACGCGCGCATCGAGTTGGTCGCCATGTTGGGCGCCACCAAGGCGCTGCGCCAGGGCAGCGCCGACGCGATGATCGCCGGTTCGGTATTCGATCTGCTCACCGAATTTCCCAATTGGCAGGGCGCGAAGATCGCGGTGGCGCTTTCGCAGGGAACGCCGTGGTTGCTCGTGGTGCGAAGTAATCTAGCCGCCAAGCGCGGCGAATTGAACGCACTCAAGGGTCTACGCATCACCGCCGCCGAAGGTCCAGATCTGGCGTTGAAGCAGTTGTTGCGATGCGGCGGCCTCGAAGTCGGCCGCGATGTCGAGATTGTCGAATTATCAGGCGCAAAGTCGCGCGATGTGTCTTTCGGTGTCTTCGCCGCCCGGGCGCTCGAAGCCGGTCAGATCGACGGCTTTTGGGCCAATGCCATGGGCGGCGAGACCGCCACCAGCAGCGGCGCGGGAAAAATTCTCGTCGACGTGCGCCGCGGCGACGATCCGGCGGAGGTGCGGTTTTGCACTTTTGCCGGTATGGCGACGACCGATGATTTCATCGCGCGCGAACCGGAAGCGATGGC
>JBGTCC010000274.1:0-3213 GCA_041749055.1 Thermodesulfobacteriota bacterium
CAGCGCGGCGAGCGCCGGCGATTGGCCGCGGATATAAATATGTTCAATCTTGAAGCCATACTTTTCGAATATGCCGTAATTGAGGGCCGAGTAGAGATGAATAAAGCCGCCGGACACCGCGGATGTCGCCACGCGCAATGAAACCATGGGCTCGCCGGGCTTTGGCAGATAGGGGTTAGCCGAGGCTGCGACCGCGCAGATTAGGACCATCAGGCAGGCGCGAATTCCCAGAAGCAGCATGATAGCCCCGACTCTAGGTCAATTCTCAATGGCTTGTAAAGCAAAAATTGCACGAAACTATCTTGACCTATCGGAGCCCGATGGCCTATTTAAGAGCGAGTGCGGTCGTCGGGAGCGAGCGGCGGTCGGCGCGAAGAAGTGAATCGACCCCAGAGTGCGAGGGCAGATCCTCGCCTGAAAGATTTGTTTTCGGGAGCTCTACCGCAACGAGTATCAACAATTCCAAACATTACGTTCTAGGACTGGCAATTTTTGCTTAGGAGGAAGCGAATGAGAAACAAGTACGGACTCGCGGGGTTAGTGTTGTCGGTGGCGGTGCTGGCGATGATGGCGTCGTTGCCGCCGTTGCATGCGCAGATGCAAAAGATTCGAATATCATTGTCGAGCCGCAGCAATACCAACGCGACTTATTACATCGCCCAGTCGAAGGGGTTTTTTCGCGACGAAGGGTTGGAAGTGGAATTCATCCAGATCAATCCGCGTCTCGGCGCCATGGCGGTGCTCAATGGCGACGTGACTTTCACGACCTCGTTTGTCAGCACTTTTCGCGGCGTCGTCGAGGGATTGCCGATGAAGACGGTGTTTATCCTGCTGAAAAAAGGCCTGTACTATTTGGTCGTGCGTCCGGATATCATCAAGGACATTCGTGAGCTGAAGGGCAAGAAGCTCGGCGTCACGACGGTCAACGGCGGCGACCATATTATCGGCCGGGAGCTGCTGCGCATGAAGGGCGTCGATCCCAATACCGTGCAAGCGATCGCGGTGGGCAATCCGGCATTGCGTTTTCAAGCCGTGGTGACCGGACTCGTTCAAGCGGTCTCCGTCCCGCCGCCTTATGACATCCAACTTCAAGAGGAGGGGTTAAAGGCGATCTCGGGTCCGCCGGAAATCGGCGTGCCGTCTTCTGGGTTGTTCGCCGCCAATCGTTTGATCAAAGAAAACCCGCAGGTGCTGCGCAAAACCATCCGCGCATTGTTGAAGGCCAACCGCTTTCTGGAAGCCAATCGCGAAGAAACAATCCGCATCCTGGCTCAGTACGTGCCGCAGAAATTGGAGCTGGCGGCGCGCTCCTACGATACCGAATTCAAGGCGCTGTCGAAGGACGGCACAATGACCGACGCCGAGATCGAAGCCCAGATGGAGCGCCTCGCGGACAAGAAGCGGCCGCTCGACGAAATCCGCGATTTTTCTTTCGCGCGCGCCGCGTTGAAAGAATTGGAAGCGGGGAAGTAGCGAATTAAGTAATTCCCGTTCAGCGTTCAAGGGTTCAAAGGTTCAAGGTGAGAATCATGACATGCCAAACGAGGATGAGAACCGATGACAATAGTTAGAATCATTGCGCCGGAGATCGCTGGGCGCTTTTACGACCTGGAGCTCAAATCGATTCTGCGCGACGTCACCATGACCGATGGCGAGATGGAAAGCTTCATCGACAGACTAGGCAACGAGAAGCAGCGTTCGATTGACGATGTGCGCGATTTCTCGTTTGTGCGGCAGGCGTGGAAAGAGCTGGAAACAGGTAAATGATTTGGACAGCCGCCGCTTCACACCGAGGGAATTGGAAAGCGCCGACTCGACATCAATTTTGTCTTTCTCACGAACGTGGGAAACCAGTGGAGGGCGGACATCCTTCGATTGACTCAGGACAGGCGCCGGTCCGCCCCTATGCGGACATCCTGGAACTCCTCTTCAAATGGGTCTGGTGCGTACTGCTGTACTCTTCCGCCGGGCGCGCCAGCCGCGCAAACCGATGCCGAGAAACAAACCTCCGGTGACGAGGAATCCGAGCGCCGGTTTTAGTTTGGGATTGTTCAAGAGATTTCCTGCTTGCAAGAGGTCCGCGCAAGCCAACGCTGCGCCGCCGAGAAAAAGCATCGCCAGGGTGAGCGCGGCATAAACGACGTAGGGTTTCATTAGATAAATTCTCGTCCCGGCGTACGGCATTGCTAGCCGTACGATTCGCCGGCTAGAGTCCCGCCAGCTACTCCATCAATTTCTTTACCCGCGCTACGACATCCTTCGGTTGCGTGATCGCGTCGCGCATGTCTCTTTCGACATCTTCGCCGGCGAGTAATTCGACTTCCATTCGCGCCTTTTTGGCTTCCGCAAGCAGCTCCGGTTCTTTGAAGGCTTTTGTGTAGGCTTCACGCAGCATTATTACCCGCTCGGCCGGCACTCCCGGCGTGGTCACGAGAGGGCGCCCCACCGTGGCGGAGAGCAGCAAAAGTTTCGCTACGCTACGGCCGAGGGCCGGGGTTTTTCTTTTTTCCATCAGATCGGGAAGCGTCGGCGCGTCGGCGATGCGCGGGTCCTTCTTGCTGCCGGTTTGGAGGATATGGCGGTCGAAGCCAGTCTTGTGCCAGGTGTGATAGGGTTCGCGGGCGAAGTGTGTGGTGATGCCGGTGCCGCGGCAATGGAGCTCGCCTTTTTCTATCGCCAGGTCGATCTCGACGCCGCCGGGATAGCCGCGCACGTTGGTGAACTTCGTGCCGAGGGTTTCCTCCATAATGTTGATCATGATCGTGGTGAGATCGGAGGTCCCGGTCGCGCCGCATTTAGGAAGTTCTTTAGCGTTGAGAATGTCCTCCACCGATTTCCACGGCGCGTCGGCGCGCATATACATCAGCAAATCCCGCTGATCGACGCTGCCGATAAAATTCATCTTGCGCACGTCGTATTGAGCCTCTTTGACGCCGAGCAATTGGTCCAAATAAATCCCGCTGCCGATCATCCCAAGCGCGAGACCGTCGGGCTTGGCGACGGTGGAAACGTAATTGGTCGCGATGATCGAGCCCGCGCCCGGCATGTTTTGCACGATGATGTTCGGATTTCCCGGCAGATGCTTGCCCATGTAGCGCGCGAGCAAGCGCGCGTACTGATCGTAAAGACCCCCGGCGGTAAAGCCGACGATGATGCGAATGGTCTTGTCTTTGTAGAAGGGCGCGGCCTGGCCGAAGGCGTGGCCGGCGCTCA
>JBGTCC010000275.1:0-2580 GCA_041749055.1 Thermodesulfobacteriota bacterium
AATTTCGATGATTGCGTGGAAATCCATCATGTCGTTAGCCAGCCATTCCGGACTGCGTTGAACGAGACTGGCGGGATTGGTTACTCGCGCTTGCACCTCGCCACTGAGCAACGCTTGGTCCAGCTCGGGTCCCGAATAGCCGCTGATGAACACGGGTTCGGGTAGGCCTATAAGCCAGGCAAACAGCCGGGCGTTGATATAGATATCATGGCCAATCGATTGCGCACCCACCTTTAGGCCGCGATTAGCTTTGAGCATTTGCAGGTTTTTGAAACCAGATTCCTTCTTGGTGAGGAACACATAGCTGGTTTTGCTGTTTCCCGACCCGAGATAAGTCAGCTTGCCGATGTCGTACTTGACTCCCTTCTCACCGAGCACGGCGTTGGCGACGAATCCCGATCCGACGTTACCAATCGTGAGGCCGTCGTGGCCGGCGGCGTGATAAAGATGATTGGCTAAATTTCGCCCGCCGCCCCCCGGCATGTACTCGCTCACGATCGTGGGATTTCCCGGAATATGCTTAGTGAGGAATGGCATAAATGCGCGCGTGCGCAGGTCGCCCAACCCCCCGGGCTTGCGGCCCTGAACTAGGGTCACGGTTTTTCCTTCGTAGAAAGGTTCCTGGCAATCGGCCAAGTCGGCGGACAGCACCGCTGCAATGAACAGGCATGCCGTGAGGAGTTGGAGCTTTTTCATGGCAACCTCCATTTGGTTTGGACATTTTCACATTTAGAGAAATCGTTAAATCAACGTGCAACGCGGGTGCCAAATGCCATGCCACAAAGTTTCATGTGTCATTTCATTGGCTTGCCGATCTTCGGTCGATCTGACAGCGGACTTAATTTTTTCCTTGTGTGCAAATTGCTTACGTCTCCGTGGAATCGTTCGGCACAGCGTACTGATTTGTGCACAGTCAAGAGAAACACCCGGCAAATCGCGAAACTTGGGCAGGCTGCCATTAGCGCAGATTTGCTCGCGTCAATTCTGCCTCAGGCCTTGCCATTAAGCTTAAACTTGGGCTATGACGAGGTAGAAGAAAATTTACTCTGATTAGAGTCGAGCCGGCAGTCAAGATTTATTCGATCCGTTCAATATGGTTTAGCCGCTAGGGACGTATTTCCCCCCATTCGTGTTCGAGAGAAAATAAAATTTCGTGAGCACGATCGCCCGCGCGGCGAACCAGCGTAACGTAGCCAAAAACAATTTTGTCGCGGCCATTAGGAGGAAAACTAGATGGAATACTTCGAACCGAAATCGATCGGCGACGCGCTCTCGGTGCTGTCCAAGCACGGCGCTGAAGCCAAGGTTATCGCCGGCGGCACTGATGTCATGGTGGACATCAAGTTTAAGGAGGAGCCGGGGGCGCTGGTGAACATCAAAAAAATCCCCAGCCTGAGCGGTATTTCAGAAACCGGCGGCGTCATCCGCATCGGCGCTCTAACCACGATCCGTGAGATTGAATCCAGCGCGTTGATCCGCGAGAAGCTGCCGGTGCTTTGGGAATCAGCGCACCAATTCGCGTCGCTGCAAGTGCGCAACACGGCAACCATCGGCGGCAATATTTGCCGCGCTTCACCTTCCGGTGAAACTCTCACGCCGTTGCTTGTCTTGGAAGCCAACGCAGTGCTCGCGTTCTCCGACGGTGAGCGCACCGAGCCGTTCAAGTCGTTTTTTCAAGGTCCCGGTAAAAGCGCGACCGGCGCCAAAGGTCTATTGACCGAAATCGAAGTGCCGATACCTGCCGCCGGCAGCAAAGGAGTTTACTTGAAGCATGCCGTGCGCGGCGCCATGGATATCGCCATGGTCGGCGTCGCCGTCATGCTGACGCCGGATACCGGCAAGAATGGAGTGCAAGAAGTCCGCATCGGCCTGGGTGCCGTGGGTCCGACGCCACTGCGCGCGCCAAAGACCGAGGCGCTGCTGAAGGGCAAGCCGCTCACCGCGGCATTAATTAAAGAAGCCGGCGCCCTGGCGGCCAGCGAAGCGAGTCCGATTAGCGACCAGCGCAGCAGCGCCGAGAACCGCCGCTGGATCGTCGAAGCGTTAACCCGCCGCGGTCTCGAACAAACTTGGCAAGCCGCCACCGGCAAGGAGGTTGCATAGTCATGTCCGTCAAGATCAACACCACCATCAATGGCAAAGCGGTCAGCGCCAGCGCCGAAGCGTCCACTTCGCTGTTGGAATTTCTCCGCGACACTTTGGAAATGAAAGGCAGCAAACTGTGCTGCAACACCGGCGAGTGCGGCGCCTGCACGGTGATTTACAACGGCATACCTATCAATACCTGCGTGACCATGGCGGCCGACGCTAACGGCGCGCAGATCACCACCATTGAAGGTCTCGCCGACGGCGACAAGCTGCACCCGGTGCAGCAAGCCTTCATCGACACCGGCGCGGTGCAGTGCGGCTACTGCACGCCGGGATTCATCATGTCCGTAAAAGTGCTGCTCGACCGCACCAAGAAACCCACAGCAGAGGACATCGAAGAAGCGGTCTCGGGCAACATCTGCCGCTGCACCGGCTACAACAAGATCGTCGACGCGATCCATCTCGCGGCTTCGAAACTTTAATTGAAGAATG
>JBGTCC010000276.1:0-8777 GCA_041749055.1 Thermodesulfobacteriota bacterium
GCACCTCGAACGAGTCCTCTTGGAAACGATGTTCATTTTGCCATTGGCTCATCGGCTTGCCGGTCAGTTGATAAACCTCCAGAGCCCGGACGGCGCGCGAGCGATCATTGGGATGAATCCTCGAGGCTACCGCCGGATCGATCGCAACCAGTCGCCGGTAGACCGAAGCCAAACCAGTCGTCTCGATTTCCGTTTCCAAGTCGCGGCGAATTTGCCCATCCTGTCCTGCCCCCTCGAACAATCCTCGCGTCAACGCCTTGAGATAAAGGCCCGTGCCGCCACAGACAATCGCGCGTCGCTGCCGCTCGTCGATCTGGCAGATCACGTCGCTCCCCAGATGGCGAAACATCGCGGCATTAAACTCCTGGTCGGGATTCACCACGTCGATCAAATGATGGCGCACGCGCTCGCGCTCCGCCACGGTCGGCTTGCCCGTGCCGATGTCGAGATAACGGTAAACTTGCTGGGAGTCGGCGTTGACGATCTCGCCATTCAATTGTCCGGCGAGTTCCAACGCCAACGCGCTCTTGCCCACCGCCGTGGGCCCGAGGATGATAACGATTTTCAGCTTCATTGAATCAATGATAAATTCCGTTCACGGTTCAACCGTTCAAGCGTTCAAAGCTTTGCTCCGAACTCCGAATCTGACGTTGAACTTTTGAACCCTTGAACCTTGAACGAGAGTTTTACGCTATGCGTTTAAACATGCGCTCCAACTGGTCGCGGCTAAGTTCGACCAAGACCGGCCGCCCATGCGGGCACTGAGTGGCAAACTCGACCTGGTCGAGATCGCGCAGGAGCGCCCGCATTTCCTCCATCTCCAACTTGCGATTGGCGCGAATCACGCTGTGGCAAGCCATGGTCGCCAAGCGGTCTTCAAGATGCTGGCGAAGTCTCGAGGAGGTATCGACCTCAACCAACTCGGCGACCATCTGGCGTACCAACTGGCTGTAGTCCCCTTCGGGCAACAGCGCGGGAACAGATTTGATGGCGAAGGAGCTCGGCCCAAACGGCTCCAAACTAAAACCGTGACGTTCCAACACGTCGAGTTTCTGTTCGAGCATCATGATTTCGCCGGCGCTGAGTTCGACGCTCTGGGGTATCAGTAGATCCTGCCGCTCGACGGCGTTGGCCTGCAACTGTTGGCGCAGCCGTTCGAAGGCGATCCGTTCATGGGCGGCGTGTTGATCGATCAGGATCATCCGGTCGGTGGCTGAGCAGACCAGATAACAGCCAAGAATCTGATCGTGGATGGTTAGCGATGAAAAGAAACCGACCCTCCCCGGCCGCTCGTTCTGCGGCACGGTAAACGTCGCGACGCGCGATGGCGTTGATTCGACATTTGGGTAGCCGTGAGTTGCATAGCCCGACAACGACTCGCGGACGGTCAGACCGGCGGCGAGAGCATAGGAATACGCGGGCTGCCAGTCGCGCGGCGATGCTGCGTCGCTCGACATCGCTACAACACCGCCCGGCGCTTGGGCATCGCGCTGCAAAGCCGACCGCACCGACCGTGACACCGATTCATGGACATCGCTTTGGCGGCGGAAACGCACTTCGTACTTGGCCGGATGGACATTGACATCGACCTCGGCGAAAGGGACTTCCAAGAACAACACCACCGCCGGATATTGCCCTTTCATCAGCAGGGTATCGTAGCCATGGAGCACCGCATGGGTGATCACTTTGTCACGCACATAGCGGCGGTTGACGAAGGTGAACAGATAACGGGCGTTGGGAAATGAGGTCGGCGCCGTACTCAGGAAACCGCGGACGGTCGCCCCCCCGTGGGTGAAAGTGAAGGGCTTCAAGCCCTTGGCGACATCGACTCCCAGCACTTGTTGCAAGCGATCCCGCTCTTGCTGCACTGCAATGTAATCCGCCACCGTGCGGCCGTCATGCTGGAGGCGAAAATGAACCTGTGGGTTAGCCAAGGCCAAACGGTTGACTACATCGCAGACATGGCTTAGCTCTGTCGCCGGCGCTTTGAGAAACTTACGGCGCGCCGGGGTGTTGTAAAATATCTCGCGAATCTCGATGGTCGTGCCCGCGGCAGCGGCAGCGGCGTGGACTTCGCCCCTTTTGCCGCCATCGACCGTCAACTGGGCGCCACTGGCGCTAGATGCCGGCCGAGACGAGATAGCCATCTTGGCGATGGAGCCAATGCTCGGCAACGCCTCACCGCGAAATCCCAATGTCGCGATGCGGAACAGATCGTCTTCTTCTGTCAGCTTACTCGTGGCGTGGCGTTCCACCGCGAGGGCCAAATCCTCCGGCGTCATCCCCTCGCCGTTGTCGGTGATGCGAATAACCGCGGTGCCGCTCTTTTCCAGCCAAACAAAGATCTCAGTGGCGCCGGCGTCAAGAGAATTCTCCATCAGCTCTTTGACCACCGACGCCGGCCGCTCGACCACTTCGCCGGCGGCGATCCGGCTGGCCATTTCGTCAGATAGGATATGGATCTTCAAATTTGTTTGGGCTCCGCCAGAAACCATAACCTAGGGCAAAAGATTGGGTCAACGGTTCGATCGATTCGCCGAAAAATAAAAGGGCAAGCCGGCATCAAGCCGCTTGCCCTTTTCACGGTAAAGAAACTTATTTTACTTCTTGCCGTTACCGAACAGTTCGGCGCCCCACTTTTTCGCGGTGGCGTCGAGCACTTCCCGGGACGACTCGGCGACCGGTGGAAAATCTTTGATCCACTCATAAGGCCGGGTGGCGTCGATGATCGCCCGCGAATTGAAACCCTTTTTGGTGGGATGAATAACCGGATCGAGCGGTCCGCTCCAGCAACGGCGCAGAATGTCGATATCCGCCTCGGGTTCGCACCGGCTCGACATCGCCCAGATCATGTCGTCGGTATTCGATGGATCGATGTCATCGTCGACGACGATCACGAAACGGCCGAGATAAGCACCGGCGTGACATTGCGAGGCGATCACTGCGGCCTGTTTGGCATGCCCAGGGTAGCGCTGCTTGATCGATACACACATCATCAAGCGGCTGCCGCCGGAGACCGTGAGCCAGACGCCTTTGACGTCAGGGACGCCGGCTTTTTCCATCTCATCCCAGATCAATGCGGAACGGAGATAGGAACGGTACCAACCCAGTTCCGCGGGGGGACGGCCGGGAGGTGAGCCGAGAATGATCGGATCGTTGCGATGATACAAACGTTTCACTTCGACCCAAGGCTCGGCGCGTTCGGCGCTGGCATAATAACCGGTCCACTCGCCGAAGGGACCTTCGACCTTCGGGTGGTCGAAATGAACGTCGCCCTCGATGACGATTTCGGAGTTGGCTGGGATCGGCAAGCCGGAGTACTCGCCTTCGATCATTTCAAAAGGTTCGCCGCGGATGCCGCCGATGAATTCATATTCCGGCACGCCGTAGGGCACTTCGATGCTACCGGCCAAGAACGTCAACGGGTCATGGCCGAAGGACATGGCAATTTTGAAGGGCTCGCCGCTGGCCTGATATTTTTCCCGTTGAATGCGCCCATGCTTGCCGGGAGAGATGTAAAATCCGACCTTGTCCTTTTCATGAATCATGACGCGGTAGGTGCCGTAGTTGACCCACCCCTCGTCTGGGTCGCGGGTAATATCGACGCTGCCGGTGCCGATGTAGCGGCCGCCGTCTTTGTCATGCCACATGGGCGTCGGAAACTTGAACATGTCGATATCGCCGTCGCGATAGACATTGTCGAACAGCCCGCTCTTCTTGACGAACTTGGGCGGGATCGGTTTGACCTTCTTGTAGTTCTCTTTCCAGATCCTGACGAAATCCATCTTGGTATCGCCGGCCGGCAGGCCTAGGGTCAGCGCGAGACGCTTGCGCGACGACAACGAATTGGAGAGCACCCGATAACCCTTGGGATAGCCCTTGATGTCCTCGAACAGGACGGCAGGTCCATCTTCTTTATGCGCGACGATTTCAGTAATCGCGCCGATTTCCAGATTCCAGTCGCAACCTTTGAGGGTCTTGAGTTCACCCATCTCATCGGCGATCTGAATCCAGTCTCGCAGATCCTGATATTCCATAGATTTCCTCCTAAAAAAATTCCCAACCGAACCTCTAACTTGGCCGCAACCAACTTGCCGATGACCTTAGCGAAATTCCCCCCATGATTCAAGACAGTACCGTCTCACTGCGGTCGCGAAATTTAATTGAAAACAACAACTTATCATGTTACCTCAAGGTTGTGCCGGAAAAATTAAAAAGCTTGGGCGAATTGGCGGCAATCGCCGCGGCGGCGCGCGCCAAGGGTCAAACGGTGGTTTTCACCAACGGCTGTTTTGACCTGTTACACCGCGGCCATGTGCACACCCTGCGCCAAGCCAAAGCCGCCGGCGATTTGCTCATCGTAGCGGTCAACAGCGATCGATCGGTGCAATCAATCAAGGCGCCGCAACGGCCGATTTTACCGGAAACTGACCGCGTTGAGTTGATCGCTGCCATGGAGATGGTAGACTACGTCATCCTTTTTGACGACCCAGATCCCTACGAGCTGATCGCGGCGATCAAGCCGCAAGTTTTGGCCAAAGGCGGCGATTGGAGCAGCGCTGAAATTATCGGTGCCGATATCGTCGAAGCGGCCGGCGGTCGCGTCGCGCTGATACCGTATTTAAAAGGATTTTCGACAACCGCGATAATTGAAAGGATAAGAAATTTAGATGGCTAGAATTTGTAAAATTTGCGGCAAAGGCCGCTCGTTCGGAATGAACGTCAGTCACGCCAACAACAAGACCAAACGCTCGTGGCGGGCCAACCTTAAAACCGTTCGGGGTAAGTTCGGCGACCAGGTCAAACGCTTGCTGGTATGCACCGATTGCATCCATTCGGGCCGCGTGCAGAAAGTCGCCTAGCGACTCCCTCTTCAGTGCAACTCCTCCTTGACCGTGCCATCGGACTCGATTTCACTGCCGGCCCGGCCACGCCCGCGCACCGCTTTGTAAACTCCTTTTACTTTTGAGATGTTCAGGAGCACTTCCTTCAAGTGCTCCGAACTCTTGATCATCACCTCGAAGGTGTTGACCGCCCGCTGGCTGGTGAACGTTCTGACCTGGGCGCGGGCGATATTGGCATCGGCGCTGGTGATCGCCGTACTGATCGCCGCCAGTAAGCCGGGCTGATCGACGCAGGTCACTTCAATCTTGACCGGCCGTGGCGGCTGCCCGCTTTCCTCCCAGGCGACTTCGATCTTGCGATGGGGATCGCTTTCCAACACGGTGGTGCACCCGACGGTATGGATCGTCACGCCCCGTCCACGGGTAATAAACCCGACGATATGCTCGCCGGGTAACGGATGACAACAAAGCGCGAAGCGCACCAGCACGTCGTCAACGCCTTTGACGCGAATCCCCAGGCTGCGCTTTTGCTTGGATACGAGCTTGAACAAAGACTCCAGCGCGCCGCCGGCCTTTTTGCTGCCGCTGTCCAGTTTGTCGGCTGGCACCAGTTTGACGATGGCGTGGCGGGTGGTGATCCGGCCATAACCGATGGACGATAGCAACGCTTCTTCATCCTTCAAGCCGAGCTCATGGCTCAACCAGTCGATCTTACCTTCCCGTTTGAGCTGGCCATATTCCAACCGATAGCGATGCAGGTCGCTATCGAAGATCTCACGGCCCAGCACCACGCTGCGTTCGTACTGCTGGGTCTTGAGCCAATTACGGATTTTCGATTTCGCCCGCGGCGTCTTCACCCATTTGAGCCAATCGCGACTCGGCACTTGCTGCGGCGTGGTGATGATTTCCACCGTGTCGCCGCTGCGCAGTATGTATTTTAACGACACCAGTTGGCCGTTGACACGGGCGCCGGAGCAGCGGTCGCCGACCTCGGTGTGGATCCGGTAGGCGAAATCGATCACCGTGGCGCCGCGCAGAAAGTGTAGAAGATCGCCCTTGGGCGTAAAAACATACATGCCTGCGGCGAACAAGTCTTCCTTCAGACTATGGAGAAATTCCTGCGGGTCCTGCAAATTCTCCTGCCACTCGAGTAATTGGCGCAGCCACGAGAAGCGCTGGATATCGCTCACCTGGAATGCCTCGCCTTCCTTGTAGCGCCAGTGCGCCGCGATGCCCTCCTCGGCGACCCGGTGCATCTCATGGGAGCGGATCTGGATCTCGATGCGCTCGCCGTAGGGACCGATCACCGTGGTGTGGAGCGACTGGTACATATTCGGCTTGGGTAGAGCGATGTAATCTTTGAAGCGCGTCGGCACCGGTTTCCACTGCGCATGCACCACGCCCAGGGTTTCATAACACTCCCGCGGCGTGTCGACCAAAATACGAAAAGCCACGAGGTCGTATATCTGATCGTAAAGCAGGTTCTGGCTCTCCATCTTTTGATAGATACTGTAGAAATGCTTGGGTCGCCCCGTCACTTCGGTGTCGATCCCTTCGGCTTCCAACTTTTTGCCAATCACCGAGATCACTTCTTCAATATACTTCTCCCGGTCGGTTTTTTTCTTGGCGACGTTGCGTTTGAGTTGATAGTAAACCTCTGGGTGGAGATACTTGAGCGCCAGGTCTTCCAACTCGCTTTTGACCCAGGCGATACCCAGGCGGTGCGACAGCGGCGCGTAGATATCCAAGGTTTCCTGCGCCGTGAGTAGTTGCTTGTCGGCCGGCATGTGGTCCAGCGTGCGCATATTGTGGACCCGGTCGGCGAGCTTGATGAGAATTACCCGCACATCCTTGCCCATCGCGAGAATCATCTTGCGAAAGTTCTCCGCCTGCTTCTCCTCCTGGCTGGTAAAATTGGTGCGGCTCAACTTGGTGACGCCGTCGACCAGGGCCGCGACCTCGCGGCCGAATGTATTCTTGATCTCATCCAAGGTCGTCAAGGTATCTTCGACGGTGTCATGGAGCAAAGCTCCGACAATGCTCGGCACATCGAGCTTCAAATCGGCAATGATATCGGCGACCGCTATGGGGTGGATCAAATACGGTTCACCGGACAAACGTTTTTGCCCGGTGTGGACTTTGGCCGAGAAATCGTGGGCTTTGCGGATGAGATCGACATCCGCGGTGGGAAAGTAGGCCTGGACCTTTTCAACCAGGTCGTGGAGTTTGATTTCTTTGCTCATGGCTGCTCTGGCGGCGCCTGGCGCGTAGCGGTTCGAGGCGCCACTCGGTTACCCTGGATACTTTGCATCGTTCGGCTTCGACGATCCCGCTGAGCACGCGCACCGCCTGCTCGACATCGTGATTGACGACAAAGTAATCATAATGGATTCTCTGCGCGATTTCACCTCTGGCATTGGCCAGCCGGCGCTCGATCACCCGGCGGTCATCGGTGCCGCGCATGGACAAGCGGCGCGCTAGCTCGGCCAGGGAGGGGGGTAAGACGAACACCGCCACCGCCGCCGGGTAGGCACTTTTGATCTTTTGCGCCCCCTGGACATCGATATCGAGCAGGATGTCGCGGCCAGCCTTCACCGCGCGATCGATGGGTTTGCGCGGTGTGCCATAGCGATAGTCGTGCACCTGAGCCCATTCGGCGAACTCACCGCGGCTTTTCAAAGCCTCGAATCGCGCCTCGCTCAGAAAACGATAGTCCCGCCCCGGCACCTCTCCGCGCCGCCGCGCGCGCGTGGTACAGGAAACCGACAGCTGGATATCCGGATAATTTTTTCGCAGACCGTTATAGAGGGTCGTCTTGCCGGCTCCTGACGGCGCCGAAAGTATAAATATGATCCCCTGCCGTTTTGCCAGTTGAGCTACGCGCTGTTTCATTCGATGTTCTGAGTTTGCTCACGAATTTTCTCGACCCGCTCTTTGCCTTGAAGTATTAGCTGGGTCACCGGCAAATAGGGTACCTTGGACGTGATGGTGTTGAGCTCGCGATTGACTTCCTGGAGCATGAAGTCGACCTTTTTGCCCACCGGTTCACGTTCGCGCACGACTCTGGCTAGCGCCGCGACATGGGTTTTTAAACGAACCAACTCCTCGTTGATATCGCCTTTCGCTATGGCCGTGGAAACTTCCGGGAAATTTCGCTCCGGCCTCTCGCCATTCTGTCCATCCAGCGAGCCGCCCTTGGCCTGGCGGGCTCCGGTTTCAAGCGAGCGCGCTTCCAACGCCGTGGTGATTTCCCGCAGATGGCCGATCTGCGCCTCCATGTCGGTACGCAAATGGATACCTTCGCGCTCGCGCGACTGTTCGAGTTTCTTAAGCGCGCCGTTGAGCGCCTTGAGCACCGCCTGGCGTTCACCCTTGCTGTCGATCTCGACCTCGCGCACATGAAAGACATCGGGAATGTTGGAAACCAACGCAACATCGACTTCGCCGCCGAGTTTATATTTTTTCTTGAGCTGCGCGACCCCGGAAAGGAACTGACCGATCAAAGCCTCATCCATCTCGAGCTTGCGCGATTGCCCCTTGGCGACATACCGGTTTACGAACATATCGATGCGGCCGCGGGAGATCTTTTCGCGCAGGAGCTTGCGGATTTCTTCCTCGAAGGACATATACTCACGCGGCGTCCGCACTTGCAGATCGAGGTGGCGGTGATTGACGCTGCGGATCTGCACGGTGATGCGAGCGCCATGAATATTCTGCGACGCTTCGCCATATCCGGTCATACTTTTCATGTGAGTTCCTCAATCTTCAGTTTGAGCTTCTTAAAGGGCACCGCCAGGGTTCCGATCTCGTCACCGACAAACCCCGCAGCGACATTGGCAATCACCGCGGCGGCCGCAAAGTCGCCGCCGCAGGCCAGCACCAACGCGCACACCGCCACCACCGTGTCACCGGCGCCGGTGACATCGAAAACCT
>JBGTCC010000277.1:0-4227 GCA_041749055.1 Thermodesulfobacteriota bacterium
GAGCGCGCGGCAGGCGGCGCCGCTCATTGCCGACCCAGCGCTCTTCCCAGTTTTCCTTTTCCCCCTCGGCATCGAGATAAGCGAGCTGGAAATCGCGGATGCCTTCGAGAATCACCAAGCTTTGGCGTTGCCCGCCGTCACTGTCATCGCCGCCGACCCGAACCGGCGCGGTCTCCGCCAGCCGGACCAGCGCTCGGCCATTGTCAACATTTTCCTTTTCGATAGCGATCTTGGCCATGCCGCGCCCGCCCATGGCATGGGAGTAGACCGATACGAAAGTCACACTTTCGTGCTCGCCTTCGAAAAAAATCGCTTGCTCTTGAATCGACCTACGGTAGGGATAGCCGGATCGGATGTAGGTCGCCAGCAGGTCGCCGATGGAACGGGTCTTTTGGTTGCGATTAAAACTCGCCGCGGATTTTTCCACCGCCGTGTGACCGAGGGAAAAAGCGCCATAAAGCACCCCGCCCATGAGCGCGAAGATAGTGATCGCCAACACGACTTCGATCAAGGTAAAACCGGCGGCGCCATGAACGCCGCGTCGCAGCTTGCCATCGTCAGAAGTCGCGCTCCATCTCGAACTCATGGATTGCCCTTGCGCACTAGCCGCAACGTCTTTAGTTCCACCCGGCGTTCTCTCTCACCGTCAGCCACAGTCATTTCGACGGCGACTTCTTTGAGCTCCCAGTTGCTGTCCAAGTTTAGTGATGGCTCGGGATCGCGCTGAGTTTGAATCTGCGAGCGCCATCGGCCGGCCGGCGCTGCTCGACCGTTCTCCGCGCCGTCGGGCAGATTGGGGCGGGCCAGCAACTCGTCCATGACCCGCGCCGCTTGGGCGATCGCGTCGGTCTGCACGTTGCTGCGCGACGCCAAACGCAGGCCGAGGGAAAATATTTGCAGCAAAGTCACCACGCCTAAACCGACGATGGTCATGGCGATGAGCACTTCGAGCAAAGTAAAGCCGTCTTTACCGCGACCCATGGAAACTTTCACGACTGACCGCCACGGCTGACTTCGATCTTGCCGGTGAGCGGTTCCAGACGAATCAGATAGGAAATCGAACTGGCACCACTGGCAATGACGATCTCGCCGCCGAGGCTGCTGCCGTTGGGAAAGAAGTAAAATCGTTTGGTGTCGTGCTCCATCGCTTCGCCGCCTTCGATGGACGCGATGCGCACATCCTCGGGTAGATGGACCTCGCGTCGCTTTGGCACGACGTATGTGTTATGCGCCATGCTGACGATCAATTGCTGGGCGACGCCATCGACCAAGGCACGGCTACGTAGCTCGCGCGCCACTGCGGCCAAGCCGAGCGCCGAACTGCGCACCTCGCGATCCTGCAAGCGCCGGCCGATATTGGGCACGACGATCGCCATGCTGATGCCCATGACCACCAGCACCAGAACGAGCTCAAGGAGCGAGAATCCCGGGCTATCTTTCCCAGCTGGTAATGTCACGATTATTGCCGTCGCCCCCAGGGGCGCCGTCGGCGCCATAGGATAGAATATCGTAGACGCCATGATCTCCCGGACTCTTGTACACATAGGGCTTGCCCCAAGGGTCGGGCGGCAGATCTTTTTTGAGATAGGGACCATCCCAGCGGTCGACCCCGCCGGGCTTCTGCATCAAGGCCGCCATACCTTCTTGGCTAGTCGGATAACGCCCGACGTCGAGGCGAAAGGTATCGAGCGCCGTGCCGAACAATTCGATCTGCGCCTTGGCCGCTTTGGCCGTGGCCTTTTCTTCCTGTCTAATGAACTGCGGCACCACCAGCCCAGCCAATAGGCCGATGATGATGACCACGACAATCAGTTCGACGAGGGTAAACCCGGCTTGGTTCTTCATAGATTGATTAAGGTGATAGTTCATTGTATCTCATTGATGCTGAATATCGCCATCAACATGGAGATGACGACCACCGCGATGATCAGTCCCATCCCCAATATCAATATCGGTTCCAGCAACGAAGTTAATCTCTTCGTCGATCGTCGGACCTCTTGATCGTAGAACGACGCCACCTCGGTCAACATGCCGTCCAATTTCCCCGACTCCTCTCCTACCGCGATCATGTTCAGAGCCAAGATCGGGAACAACCCGCTCTCGCTCAATGGCCGCGCCATGCCTTTGCCTTCGCGCACCCGCACCTGCACCTGGCCGATGGCCCGGGCCAACAGCCGGTTGCCGACGACGCCTTGCACCGTACCCAAGGCTTCGAGCAACGGCACGCCGCCGCGAAGCAACGCGGATAACGTCCGGGAAAAACGCGCGGTCTCAAATTTTCGCACCAAATCGCCGATCAGCCAGGCCTTCAAGCATAAACGATCCCATTCGCTTCTGCCCTCGGGATTTTTCACGTAAAGAATCGCCCCCGCGACCGCGGCGACGACCACCAACAATACCAGCCAGCCGTATTGGGACAACATCTGGCTAAAGTCGATGACCACTTTGGTGATCCAAGGAATCGCTTTGCGGTTGTCCTGGAACAGCGCGGCGAACTTTGGAATGACGAAGACAAACAATACGATCAACGAGGCGCCGGCGGCGGTGGCTAAAATAATCGGGTAGATTAACGCCGATTTGATCTCCTCTTTGAGCGCGGTGGTGCTTTCCAGATATTCGGTTAAATAGCGCAGGACGCTTTCCAAAATGCCGCCGGCCTCGCCGGCACGAATCATATTGACGTAAATGCGAGGAAATATCTGCGGGTGTTCGCCCATCGACGCCGCGAGGGATTTGCCGGCGCGCACCGCTTCGACTAAGGCGCGCATCACCTTGGTGAATTCGCCGCCTTCGAACAGATTGCCGAGGATCGACAAACTGCGATCAAGCGGCAACCCGGCGTTGAGCAAGGTGGCGAGCTCACGGGTGAACTGCAGCAACTGCTGCTGGCTGACCTTGCGTTTCTCGAACAGCGGCCGCTGCTGGCGTACCGCGCCGACCGCGCGTTCAGACGGCATGGCGATGCGCAGCGGCACACAGCCCATCTCGCGCAGGCGCGACACCACGCTCTGCTCGGCGTCGGCTTCCATCACGCCTTCAACCACTTTGCCAGCTTGGTCGGCGGCCCGATATTGGTAAAAAGCCATGACGATTTTTTATTTTACGATCAGACGAGTTAGAAACAAAAACTTCATGACCGGCAATCAACTACAAATGGACTGCCGCGAACTAACCTTCTTCGCGGGTCACACGCACCACCTCAGCCAAGGTGGTCGTCCCCTGGCGAACTTTATCCCAGCCGTCCTCGCGCAAAAGCCGCATGCCCTGCTGGACGGCGAGATTGCGGATGGCATTGGCGTCGGCCTTTTGGTTGATCAATTTGCAAATATCCGCCGTCACCGGCAACAGCTCGAAGACGCCGACACGGCCCAAATAACCGGTGCCGCTGCAAGCTTCACAGCCAGCCGCTTCCCAGATTGTATGCAACGGTTCGCCATTAGCCAGCGCCATCTCGGGCGCCACGCCCTCCAGTCCGGTAAACGGCACTTCTTTTCGGCAAACCGAACAGAGGCGGCGCACCAGGCGTTGCGCCAGGACGCCCAGCAGTGACGACGAGAGCAGATAATCCTGCACACCCATCTCTAGAAGCCGCGAGATCGCGCCGGCGGCATCGTTGGTATGCAGCGTGGAAAACACCAAGTGGCCGGTAAGCGCCGCTTGCACGGCGATCTCGGCGGTCTCGGCATCGCGAATTTCGCCGACCATGATCACATCGGGGTCCTGGCGCACGATCGAGCGTAGCCCGTTGGCGAAGGTTAAACCGATTTGCGGCTTGACGTGGATCTGGTTGACGCCGCCCAACTGGTACTCGACGGGATCTTCGATGGTGATGATTTTTTTGCCCGGGTCGTTGATCTTCTGCAGCGCGCCGTAAAGTGTGGTGGTCTTGCCACTGCCGGTGGGCCCGGTGACCAAGATCATGCCATGGGGCTTCAAGATCATCTCGTTAAAACGCGCCAGTTGCACCGGCGGAAATCCCATAGTCTCCAACTGGGTAAAAATCTGCCCGCGCTCGAGCAAGCGGATCACCACGCTTTCGCCGTAAAGCGTCGGCACCGTGGCGATACGCAGATCGATATCCTTGCCGCCCAATCTGGTTTTGATCCGGCCGTCCTGCGGCAAGCGCCGCTCGGCGATATTGAGCTGGGCGAGAATTTTTAAACGCGAAATCACCGCGCCCTTCAACTGACGCGGCGGCGACTCGACTTCGTGCAAAATGCCGTCGAT
>JBGTCC010000278.1:0-10632 GCA_041749055.1 Thermodesulfobacteriota bacterium
TCCGATACGGTGGTGGATGACAGCCTGTTTACCTGGTCCTACGAAGGCGGCCAGTCGTGGCAGCCGCATAACTATAACAACGATTATTTTGGCGCGGTCACGGTGCGCCGGGCACTGGAGAGTTCGCTCAATTCCGCCACCGCACGGGTTGCTCAAGATGTCGGTATCCGGCGCGTGCGCGATGTTGCGCGGCGTTTGGGCATCGAGAGTTCGTTGCCGGCGGTGCCCTCGCTTTCCCTCGGTTCGGCCGAAGTGACGCCCCTCGAAGTTGCCGTGGCGTTTTCGACTTTGGCCAACGGCGGCGTGCGGGCGCGCTCCGTGGCGGTGAAACATGTCATGGATCAGAACACGAAAGTTTTGGAGAAGCGCGACGTCAAATTGGAACAGGTGTTGAGCCCGGGCTTGGCCTACACGATGAATCAACTCTTGAAGGGCGTGATGGACCGCGGCACCGGTGCGTCGGCCCGGCGCTGGGGATTCACCCGTCCAGCGGCGGGAAAAACCGGGACAACCAATGACTACAAAGATGCCTGGTTCGTCGGCTACACGCCGGAGCTGCTCGCGGTGGTCTGGGTCGGTTACGATGGTCCGGCGAAGATCGGTCTATCTGGCGCCGAGGCGGCGCTGCCGATTTGGACGGAATTCATGAAGGCCGCTACTGCCAGTATGCCGGTGACCGATTTCGTGCCGCCGCCGGCGTTACGTAGCGAGACCCCTGAGGGGACGCCCACGGAAAAATGCGGCTCCTCGACCCGCGAAGGCGAGCCAACGGGGGAGCCCTGTCCCGCCGCCCCAGCAAAGTCCGCGGAGCCGGCATAAGAGCCAATCGAGCCGATGATTCCCATGCCGCTGGGTCAATATAGCAGGATTGCGCTAGCGATCGCGGTGGTGGCAAGTTGCGCGCCGCAGCGGTCTTATCGTGCGCCGATACAGTCGCCTCGCGCTCCAACATCGAGCGCTCGGGTTGCGCCACCTGCTGCGGTGACGCAACCGGCGCCGCCCGTTGAAACGGCATATAAGCCGCTGCCGCAGAGTGGCAAAATCCGCGAGCAAGATATTCGCGCTATACCACCGGCGACGGCGACTAAGGATGTGAAGGAGCCGGTCAAACAGGCGAGCATACGCGAGCCGCGCAGTGCCAGTGAAGCTACGCCCGCGCCAACCGCACCGCCGCTGGCTGACGATAGTTCTTTGCTGGCGAAAATTACTCCCGGAGTTTCGCCGCAACGTGCCGCCTCTTTGCGGGTCACCGATGAGGGGCGTAAACTGCTCGACGCCGGCGAGCCAGCGAAGGCGATGAGCCGTCTGGAGCGGACCATCGTGATCGATTCGACCAACGGTTACGGCTACTTTTACTTAGCCAAGGCGCAACAGCGCTTAGGCCGTCATCAGGATTCGCTTAACCTTCTCGAAGTGGCCCAGTCTCGCCTAAGTGACGAGCCCTTCTGGTTGGCGGAAGTCTACGCCTTGCGCGGGGAGAATTATCGCGCCCTCGGCCAAACGCCGATGGCGGAAGCGAGCTACAACCAGTCTTTGCGTCTCAATTCCGGTAATCGAACCGCTAGCGATGGGCTCGCCCGCATGACCGCCGAGACTCCGGCCGCTGCGAAGTAGGGGCAATTGATCATGTTGGTTCTCGGGGTGGAAACTTCCTGCGACGACACCGCCGCCGCACTCTTACAAGACGGTAAGACGATCCTCGCCAATGTTGTCTCGTCGCAGGATAGCGTCCATGGGCCCTATGGCGGCGTGGTGCCGGAGCTGGCGTCGCGCCAGCATATTAAAAATATATTGCCGATCATCGACGGCGCCTTGAAAAACGCCGGTGCGACCTTGGCCGATGTCGATGGCTTCGCGGTGACTTACGGCCCTGGGCTGGTGGGATCTTTGCTGGTCGGCATGTCGCTGGTCAAAGGCCTGTCGTTTCGCAGCGGGATTCCATTCGTCGGCGTCAATCATCTCGAAGCCCATCTGCTGGCGATCCATTTGGAGCATGACGTGGCTTTTCCCTACATCGCGCTGCTCGCCTCCGGCGGCCACACGCTGCTGTACTATGTCACGGACGTGGGCCGGTACATTCACTTAGGCGGCACCCGTGACGACGCCGCCGGCGAGGCCTTCGACAAGGTGGCGAAAATGATGGGGCTGGGTTATCCCGGCGGCCGGATCATCGACAACCTGGCAAAAACAGGCAATCCCAAGACGGTGCGATTTCCGCGGGCGCGACTCAAGAATAGCCCCTATGAGTTTAGTTTCAGTGGCATCAAAACCGCGGCGTGGCATTATCTCAAAGAGCAGGGGCCGGAGCAGTGGCAACCGCGCCAGGCCGATATCGCTGCCAGTTTCCAAGAAGCGGTTGTCGATATGTTGGTCAATCCGACCATCAGAGCCGCCGCCGCCAACGGCGCGGCGCGCATTGTCCTGTCGGGCGGGGTGGCCGCCAATAGCCGGCTGCGCGCCAAGATGACCGAAATAGCCGCCAGCGAAGGCATGCAAGTCTTCTGCCCCGCGCCGAAGTTTTGCACCGACAACGGCGCGATGATCGCGCTCGCCGGCTATTACTGGCTCCAGCGTGGCCGGCGCGATGGTTACGACCTCAACGCCGACGCCGATCTCACGCTGTAATACGTCTCAGTCTTAAGTTCTCAAAGCTGCCGAGGATGCCGACCCTCTATGAAGAAGTGCGCGCCATGCTGCGCGAAAGCGAGTTTCGTCCGCGCAAGAGCCGCGGTCAGAACTTTCTGATTCATGAACATGTCGTCGAAGCGATCGTGCGCTTACTCGATTTGCAGCCGCATGACGAAGTCGTCGAGGTCGGACCGGGGTTGGGATTTCTCACGCGGCGCTTGGTCGAGCGCGCGCAAGCGGTGTGGGCGGTGGAGATCGATGCACTCTTGGCGCAACGCTTGCGCGCCGGCGAACTCGGCACGAGCTCCAAGTTTCATCTGATTTATGGCGATATTCTCAATCTGGCATTGCCGGACCTATTGCCGAGTGTGAAAATGAAACTGGCCGGCAATCTGCCCTACAACATAGCCACCGAGGTGCTGTTTCGCATCTTCGATTGGCGCGAGCACTTCAGTTCTTTAGTGCTGATGGTGCAAAAGGAAGTCGCCGACCGCATCGCCAGCGGCCCGGGTGCGAAATCTTACGGCACTCTATCCGTGTGGTGCCAGGTGCATGGCCGTGTCAGCGAGAAAATAAGCGTCTCGCCGGAGGCCTTTTATCCACGTCCCAAGGTGCGCTCGACGATACTAAAAATCGAGCTGTTGCCCGAGCCGCGAGTGACCGATGAGATTCTCCCGGTGCTCAAGGGTTTGGTGCGCGCCGCCTTCGGCCAACGCCGTAAGACGCTGAGCAACGCCGTCGGCGCTTGGCTCATGTGCGAGCGCGATGCAGTCGATGGCCTCCTGGCGGCCCACGATGTCGATCCCATACGGCGCGGTGAAACTCTCAGCGTCGATGAATTCATCAAACTGGCTGAAGCGCTTCGCGTCAGCGGATTGCTGCCGGCCAGGGATTGAAGTGTTACCGGGTCTTGTATGCATAATAGTTTGCGTCGTTTTGTCTTATTCACCAGGAAGGCACGAAGAGTTCGGATGATTCGCGTTTCCGAACTTTGTCCTCTTCGTGTCCTTAGTGGTGAAAATTCGTTCACAATAAACCCGCAAGAATCCTAACTAAACCATCGCGACTCGCTGCCATGCCTGAACTCCCCGAAGTTGAAACCGTCTGCCGCAGTTTGCGGCCCCATCTCCTCGGCCGAAGGATCGAGGGAGTCGATGTGCGCGAGCGCCGTCTGCGTGTGCCGGTGGATATTCAACGAGTCGAGCGCTTGGCCGGGAAACGGATCGAGTCGGTTGACAGAGTAGCCAAATATATTTTGCTCCATCTGACCGGCGCGTCCGTGTGGCTGTTTCATCTGGGCATGTCGGGTAAACTGATCTGCGCCGCCAAGAACACCCCACGCCAGAAGCACGATCATATCGTCGTCGATTTGGATGACGGCGGACAGCTACGTTACCATGACCCGCGCCGATTCGGACTTGCCATCGTGGCTCATGCGGATGAGCTTAGCGAATTGTCCCAGTTGCGCCGTCTCGGTGTGGATCCCTTCGATGAGACGCTTACCGGCGAATATCTGTTCAGTTTCACGCGCGCATCGGAGCGGCGCATTCGCGATCTCTTGCTCGACCAGCAGATCGTCGCCGGGCTCGGCAATATTTACGCGAACGAAGTGCTGGCAATGGTGCGGGTCAAGCCGACGACGCGCGCCTGGCGGCTGACCCGCAAGCAGGTAGGAATGATTGCCGCAGCGATTCCGGATCTACTCCATGACGCGATTCAATGGTGCGGCACGTCGTTCTCAAACTATCGCGACGCCGACGATAAGTCCGGCGAATTTCAGAATCATCTGCGTGTCTACGACCGCCAGGGTGAACCTTGCCGGATTTGCCCCGGCACGATCAAGCGAGTCGCCATCGGCAACCGCAGTGCTTTTTATTGTCCGACCTGTCAAAAATGAATTGTTGCAATTGTTGTTCTCGCTTTGGGTGGCCGAGATTCCCGCGACATAAAGACGCGAAGATCCGTCCTGCCCGCGCACGGGGCATCCAGGTTATTCTTGAATTTGAACTGTAAACAAACCAGGATTTCCGCTTTCGCCGAAATTTACGGAGTATTTTCGGCGTCAAGGAAATTTGAACCTTGGGCAACGTTCCATGAGTAATCCCACGGCAACTTCATCAAAACGCTTATCGCCACTGCGCCATCGCGATTTCCGATTATTTTGGATCGGCCTGTTGCTCTCCAGCGTTGGCAGCCAGTTCACCACCGTGGCGATGGCTTGGCAGATCTACGAGCTTACCAATTCGCCGTTGCAGATCGGCTTGATCGGTTTGGTGCGCGCGGTGCCGCAGGTGGCGATGCTGCTGTTCGGCGGCTTGCTCGCCGACGCCATGGACCGGCGCAGGTTGATGATAGCGACGCAAGCTAGTTTGTTTGTGGTTTCCGGAACTCTCGCGTCTCTCACCATGACGGGGAGCGTTACCTCGCTGACGCTCTACGGGGTGACGGTGTTTCTCGCGTTATTTAGCTCACTCGAAGCGCCGTCGCGCCACGCCATCGTGACCAATCTTGTGCCCGCCGAAGATTTGCCGCGCGCCATGGCGATCTCCAGCACGCAACGCCAGATCGCCACCATCGCCGGTCCATCGATCGCCGGTCTGATCCTGGCTTACGCCGGCCCCGCACTCTGTTACGCCATCGATGCGATCTCCTGGACCGTCATGCTCGGCGTGCTTTTATTGATCCGTGCCGAGCTGCCCCAACGCGGCGGCTGGCGCACGGTTTCGTTCAGCGCCCTGGGCGTCGGTTTCCGTTTCGTCTGGAGCCACGCGGTGATTTTCCCGTTCTTGATGATGGATCTGGGCGTTAATATTTTCGGCACGGTGCGGTCGCTCTATCCGATCTACGCCCGCGATATTCTCGCGGTCGGACCGCAAGGTTTGGGTGTGCTCTACGCCGCCAGCGCCGCCGGGGCGCTGATCGGCGCTCTCGGGCTCACTCTGTTCGGCCAGATTCGCCAGGCCGGCCGCTGGATTCTCTTCGGCGTGACGCTCTATGGACTGTGTCTGCTGGGCTTTGCGTATTCCCGCTGGTTCTGGTTGTCGGGCTTGCTCCTGTTCGGCTCCGGCATCGGCGACACCATCAGCGCGATCCTGCGCTCGACGATCAACCAGCTGAGCACGCCGGACGAACTGCGCGGCCGCATGTCGTCGATTAACAGCATCTTCACCAACAGCGGCCCGCAACTCGGCCAATTCCAAGCCGGCGCGCTAGCCGCCATCATCGGCGCCGAAATGGCCGCCGGCGCCGGCGCGGTGATCATTTTAATGATTGTTGGGATTCTGGTCGCCGGTTTTGCTCACGTGCGCGATTATCGAATCACGCGTGGTGATGGGTAGCGGCGCGAATGGCGTAGGACGAAGGGCGTCGCCGGGAGATGGAGCGGTAGGGAATGAAAGTAGTCGCATTATTCATGGTCGCAAAACACCGAGGTGTTGATTAACCGGCGCGAAGGGTACAGAAAGTATGTTTTCGGCGAACCCGTAATTTGCACTTTGCAGCTAGCAGCGCCTGGCAGACGGTTAAGATCTGATGTGTCAACGGGATTTGCCGATTTAACGAGTAATGATAAACTCTACCGATCTATGCGACTCACGCGCGCGCGCCGCGTCCGGGCGTCGTAGTCGCAGCGGAGGCGAGCTTCGCGTCCTGTTCTGTCTCTAGCTTGTATCGCCACGTCCCAATCACCGCGTCCTCGTGCTCGCACGGACTGCACATCGACTCTGCGGTATCCTTGGTCGTGCGCTTCTTCCGTGCATTCGCTTCTCGCGCGCTCACGCGGCCGATAGTCATCGTCGTCATAGTCTACCGGAATAACGCAGCTCGAAAGAGCAATAACACCAACTCCTAAACTCAACCATCGACCGTTCATACCTGCCTCCTTGATGAATGCATCGATACCCACTTAACCGGTCTTGTTTCGACATCCTTTTACCTTCTACTAATGTCGTTACTCCTCAAGAATATATTCCGTGGCCCAGTACTGCAATGGTCAGATTGGGGGGTCGTGCAGAACATTCATTACCATCTATCGACTTCTCGACATTCGCTGGCGTGGGAAAAGGGTCGTGTGGGGATTTTTGGACGGCGGCTTAGGAGAAGAGCATTGGCCGCAATGAACGCAAAAAATACGCAAAAGGGTTGGGGCGACCGATCGTCGCCCCAACCCTAAATGGATCTGGGAATTCAGATGGACACGTTTCCCAAACCGTCAAATGGCAATATCGTTTGCCTCACAGGTTTGTTCACCCCGTCAAGAAAAAACTCCTGACCCCTTTCCGTCGCCTTCGGCTGTTGCAGATCTGATCTCTCCGAAAAAGAAATAACTCAATACTCACGCTCGACCGCAAACATACTACTCATCAAAAGCAGGTCGAAAAATACCGTCGTTTGCGCATTTTTGAGGGGGAGCGGGAGAATCGTGTAGGGCGACCGTTCACTGCAAAACCACCTCGCCAACCGGCCGTCCTACACTGGCTGCTTACCCTTCCAACTGCTTCTTAGTTCATCGGGAAAGCCCTGCCCTCCGTCGCCAGGGTGCCGGAAACGATCGCCGCTTGAACAAGAGTGCACGGGATATTGGTCCAGGAATAATCGGCATCACCGCCATAAACGAAAGGAACGATATCGTATCTGCCCGCGGCATTAAAGAACTTATCGCCCGTGAGGTACAGGAGAACAACCTCACCGAGACTGATGCCGTAGTACGTCACCGCAATACGGGTTGTCTCATTATCGGAGTCCAGGGTGACTACTCCGCTGATCGGGCCGTTTCCAACCCCGCCGCCAATGTGCAATCGGCCAACCAGTGGCGTAGACTTGCCTTTTAGTAATTTTATGCCGTCGAACTTCAGAGTGTGTCCTAAGTTATCCACTACGCAGAGGTCCTTCGCAAAGGCTGAAGTAACACTCATGCTGACGATAATGACCGCCAGAATTAGCATCAGTTTTTTCATATTGTTCTCCTTTTGGCCGGTAATATTCTTACAAACTAAACTGTGATAAATTTTTCTTATGGACTTTCTCAGGGTTTCTTTTTCTGCATGATCGTTTCCTTGTTTTCTGTCTTTGTCTAATAACTTTCGCCACGGCTATTGCCCTATGCTCTCTAAAAGATCCGCCGCTCTATCTCTGACTTCTTCGGCGGGATCGGACTTGGCTCTGCGCAAGGACTCACGATCTCCCCGTAGGGCCAGCACCTCAAGCACTTCGATGCGAAACTCTGGGTCGGCATCGGCTAATCCTTGTCCGATCATTGCCGTGACAGTAGCGCCTTTTCTTTCGGAGAGAGCTTGAAGCGCCGCGTCCTTTACTTGCCGGTTGGGGTCGGCGAGGGCGTTTCCCAGGGCGGTGAGAGTCTTCACATCGCTCAACTTTTCCATCGCTTCAATGGTCTCGATGCGCGCCGCCGCTCGGCGCTCTTCAAACTCCTCGTGTGACCCGCCCGACAGGCTTGCTGTGCTCCGCGGCCGGCTTGGATCATCTGCGGCCTTAACCGGAGCCGACGCGGATTTAGGTTCCGATATCCGATTGCCATCCGCAGTTCTTCTCAGTGAAAAATAAACCGCGGCGACGACGAGACAGAGTAAAACCAATGCCGCAACATAATTGATATTCATCGGACCTAGGCCCGACCGGTAACGCCTATCTGTCACATGACGCGCCGGCCGGCCGGCGCGCAACTTGTGCAATCGAGCGGTCATGTAACTGGGATAGCGCAAAGCGTGGACCATTGGACGAAATGGATGCACAGGATGAAAAACGCTGTCATGTCAGGCTTTCAAATCCCTCCTGTGATAGGAGGATGAGGCTAGAATGCCTGAAGAGTTGTTTAACGATTTAATAATCTAGCGTTCATGCCTGATAGGGCGTCAGCGATCATGATCGTGCTTGTAGATTGTTGGAATGAGGGTGAATTGGTGTCCTACGTGGAGAAAATAAGACAGAAATAGGATTGCAGAAGATGACAGGGTTAAATCTTTTTCCTTGATTCTAAAGGGCCGGATCTCACGATGGCAGGCTGGGAAAGTGAATGGCTATCGTTATGAAGCGGACGGTAGCAAGAAAATCACCGCGGCTTTACCGCAGGGAAGCCAAGAGGAAAAACCACGAGAGTTAAATCTTTATCTGAGGCGTGCGACCCTCTGGTAATCTACTCTCGCTCCCCAAGGCGGACCGGTTTGTGCTACCAAGGTTAAAGAGGGGCGAGCCGGCTGGCGGCTCTCGAGTCTGGAGCAGTGGACCCGCCGTCGCCGAATGGCGGACTGTTTTTGTCTTATTGGCGATCTAGCATTTATTCAACCGGCCTAGCAAGCGGTCAGCTTTCAGCCAAGCGAAAGCCGTCGTGGCTTAAGCCATCGCGCAGGCGCTGAATATGTTCGGCGCCGGTGGTTTCGAGTACGAGTTCGACTTCGGTCTCGCCGATGGCGATGCGGCCGAAACCGCGGCTTTGGCCGATCTGTAAAATATTTGCGCCCAACTCGGCGATGCGTTGGCTGAGGCGGGCGAGATTGCCAGGGCGGTCGGTGACGATCACATTCAATCGGCACTGGCGTCCATCTTGGATCATGCCGATTTCGATGATGCGAGAGATCAGATTCATATCGATGTTGCCGCCGGAAACGATGAGCCCGATATTTTTGCCGGTGAGCGAGATTTTTTTGTTCATCAATGCTGCCAAGGGCGCTGCGGCGGCGCCTTCGGCGACGGTCTTTTCGATTTCCAGGAGCAGCAGCACCGCGTTGGCGATTTCGCCTTCGCTGACGGTGACGATATCATCGACAAATTCGTTGACCAGGGCGAACGGTATCTCACCGACGCGACGCACGGCGATGCCGTCGGCGATGGTCGTGGCCGGCGGCAGCTGAACCGGCGCGCCGCCGGCTAAGGCGGTTTTCATCGATGGCACGGCTTCGGCCTGGACGCCGATAATTGTAATTTTGGGATTCAACGTTTTCAGCGCCAAGGCGATGCCGGCGATCAAGCCGCCGCCGCCTACCGGTACAACCACCGCATCGAGATCGGAATTTTGCTCGTACAGTTCGAGACCGAGGGTGCCTTGACCGGCGACGATCCAGGGATCATTGAACGCCGAGACGAAGGTCATACCTCTCTCTTGGCTCAGCCGCTGGGCTTCGGCAAGCGCGGTGTCATAGTCGTTGCCATGGAGCACGCTTTGCGCGCCGGATTGGCGCACCCGTGAGACTTTAATCAGCGGCGCGAATACCGGCATGACGATGGTGGCGGCGATGTTTAACCTGTGGCTGTGAAACGCCACAGCCATGCCGTGATTGCCGGCGCTGGCGGCGATCACGCCGCGTTGCGTTTCGTCAGCGGACAGCGTGAGTAAGCGGTTGAGCGCGCCGCGCTCTTTGAAGGAACCGGTCATTTGCAAGTTTTCCAGCTTGAAAAAGACCCGGTTGCCGGTCATCCGGCTGATGGTTTCGGAATAGGGGAATGGCGAGAGATAAATTTGCTCTTTGATACGCTCGCGCGCTTCTTCGACGTCGACGAAGGTAATCATGTGGGTGCCACGTTAGAATGAAAAGACTGGCGTGTGCAAGTTTGATAAGGTAAGAAAGAAGGCGAAGACTTGGTGATTAGCAGACAGGGTCCAGAGTTTTGCGCTGGCATAATCTCAATTCAAAAGCTTCCTGGCAACTCATGACAGATACAACGCCGAATTCCAATCAGGCCGATCTTAACCGTTTCGGTCAAAACTATTTGATCGAAATGGACGGCATCGAACTTTATCGCGCCCTAGCGGCGGCGGAGAAGGATGAAAAGCGCGCGGCTATTTTTCGCAAAATACTGCGTGCCGAGGAACGCCATGCGCAGCGCTGGGCACGATTGATTCAAACCGGCGGCGGCGTGGTACCGACCTACCGCCGCAGCCTGCGCGTCCTTCTCCTCGGTTGGCTGGCGCGGCGCTTCGGCACCGAGCGCGTGGTGCCGATCGTCAGCGCGCTCGAAGCGCGCGACGAACCGGGGTACATGAATCAAAGC
>JBGTCC010000279.1:0-5085 GCA_041749055.1 Thermodesulfobacteriota bacterium
GGCGTGCGCCCGGGTATAAAAGTCCGGCATACGCAGCAGGCCGACGCAGCTCACCAGCAAAAAAATCGCCCCGCCGATCAGCAATAAGACAGAAATCGCCGATATCATGGCTGATCCTGCTTGCGCTCGAAATACTTTGCCAGCGTGACCATGCCGATGAAATTCAACATCCCGTAAGCCAGCGCCAGATCGACGAACATATCGATGCGCTGATAAAGAAATCCGATAAGCACCAAAATCAAGATCGCGTTGGTGCCGATCAGCCCCGCGCCGATGGCCTGGTCGTAGACCGTGGGACCGGTCAGGATCCGATATACACTGGCGGCGAGGAGCAGCGCGATGAAAATCGTCAAGGCCAAAAAAAATCCCGTCACGAATCCTCCCCGACCCATTGCACCTCTGATGGCGTTTCCTCCGGCTCGCCAAAAATGGTTTGGAGTTTAGTCTGCATTTTGGCGTCGAACAAACTCGCCGCCGCTTGCGGGATTAATGTATGCACAAGATAGCTTCCCTCGCTAAAATTCAGCGTGATGGTCCCGGGCGTTAACGTGATGGAATTGGCCAGAATCACATGACCGATCTGGTTTCGCAGCCGGGTCTGGAATCGGAGCATTCCCGGGTCGATGGGTAATTTCGGATGAAGAACGACAAGGGCAACCTGAACATTTGCTTGGAGAATAGCGTAAATCAGCCAAATGAAATACAAAACAAAATTGCCGGCGCGTTTCAAATAGAAAATCCCGCGGGAACCTTTTGCGCTTTGCCCATGCCCGTTGGAGGCGATCAGGTCCGCGAGCAAGTCCTGGGTAACAAAGGTCACGAGGGCAGCCGATATCACGCCGAAAAACAGGTACAACGGTTCTAGCTTGCCGGAAAGGATCAGCCAAAACGCGAAGAGCGCACTGAACTGCAGCGCCAACCGGCCAACTTTGGCAATCGCCATATTGCATAATCTCCGTCGCCGCGGGGGAAGATAGTATGAACCCTTAGGGCCACCGCGTAATTTGTTTCTAATGGCAGCTAAAATTGCGTCCGCCGTAGGCTAACTTATTTTTCCGCGATGCGCGAGCGGCTTTTTAAAAAAGGCTTTCTCCGAGGTCGCAGACCGGGCCGACCATGCGGGAAAATTGTCCGATGTCTATGCAAGGTCCGTAAGGGTCGCCGGTCGTGACGTGCGCCGCGAACAAGTTTGAAAACGTTGGGTCGAAAAGCAGGTTCGGATGTGAGGTCTCACCCTTTCGATGAAGGCACCGGCCAGCCTGGCCCCGGTTAAATTATAACTAAGGCCATTAGCTGGCTGCCGACGCTCGCGACTCGACGCGGTCAAAGCGTGGCGGCATCTCGTTGCGCCGGCGCCATTGCCTCACCCTAGAGACCGCCATGCGCGGGTTCTTTCGCCCCGTTCCGACGCCGTCTAGAACGCTGGCCCCTTGGCCGTCATCACGAATCGGTCACGGCGATTTTTTTGCCAGCAATCTTCGCCGTTGGAGCGGCAGGCCGGAATCTCTTCGCCATAACTCACAATGGCAATGCGGTCCGCCGAGACACCGAGGCTGGTCAGATAATCTTTAGCCGCTTGCGCGCGCTTGGCGCCGAGAGCCAGATTGTATTCATTGGTGCCGCGCTCATCGCTGTGACCTTCGACTTCGATGCGCACCGACGGATTCTTCTTGAGCCAGTCGGCGTTGGCGCGCAAAACCGAGCGGTCTTCGGTGTCGAGAGCGTACTGGTCGAACTCGAAAAAGATTTCTTTCAGCGGGTTTTCCCGCGAGGTCGCCGCCGACTCGCCGCGGCGCAAGGCCTCCAAGCTAGACTGCTGTTGTCCGCCGAGCGCGCCTAGTGGCAGATCTTCGCTGCTTGCACGTGAACGTGAAGGTGAAGGTGAAGGCTTGGGTGCGTCCGAGGGTGCCCGAGACACCGATGCTTGCCCCGCCGGTCCGCTCATAAAATCCTTTGTCGGCGGCTGCGATGGCGCGCAACCGGTGATGCCGAGCAATCCGGCAATGGCCATACCCGTCAAACTTCCGGAATAATTTTTCCTCATCTGACAATCCTCCTTTGGATTTCTGTTATGGGTTGATTCGTTCGCAATTTTGTTAACCTGGGCGTTCAGGCACCGTCCATCGTATTCCCAGACGTTATCCGCACGGTCGGCCCTCAATGCGTGTCTCCCGGCAGCACGATATCCACGCCGGCGATCGGCACGGCCAGAGCTGCGCGCACCTGATCCGGCGCATCTCCGCCGATTTCGCCAGCAGCGGCGAATGCGCCTTGGGCTGCCGCGTAAGCGACAACGGCGGCATCCGCACCGAGATATCTCGACTCTCCGACGGCCCCTTTGACCGCCCCTCTGGCGACCCCGCCGACAGAATCACCCGCGACTTTTGCCGCACCCTTGACCAGGCCGCTCGTCACCGCACTGATTTGCACGAACAGGTCGCCATCGCTGCCGTCGACAATTGACATGGCGCCGATGACCGCGCCTTCAGCGGCGTCAACCGGCGCAGCGTCCAATTCGAGCGCCATGCCGATGGCATCGCCGCTAATGTTCGCTAGCTGCGCGAGAAAAACATCTTGTTCGGGAGACATGGCCTGGAGAATTTCTCCGCTCGCCCGCATCACGCCGGTCATCGCAGCTGCGACGCTCTTGGGATCGTCCCAGCCTATCTCTTGACATCCCAACAGTGCGCCACGAACCGCCCCGGCCGCGATCTCGCCGAGAGGATAATGGTTTACCACGGTTTTTTTAACCGCACCGCCGGCGGCGGATTGAATGGCGTACAAGCGCTCGTTATTCTTTTTTTTCGTCATGAGCGAAACTCCCCTTGCTTTTGCCGGCCATCAAGCCCGCCGCAAGCTAACGACTTGGATTCATCTGCGCTGCGCTCCGATTGCGATCGCCCTGTCCCACTTTGGCTAGTAGCCAAACAACAGCCCCGACGGCCAACGCATTTCCAAGGTATATTCGAACAGACCCCAGATCAGCCCGTAGGTGCAGGTGCCCATAATGAGAGCGACTGGCAATTTCTCTTTGCCCTCGACCAGCGCATAAAGAAAAACCAACAACGGCAGGCTAATCACGATGCCCAGGAGCCAGATACCCAGGGCGCCGCCGATAAACCAGGCGAAAAACGCCAAGGTGCGCTTAAGCTCCGTTTGACCATTAAGCGTTACATTGTGGGTTTCGTCCATCTCGACGCCTTCGGCTTTGTTGCTGACGCGGGTTTCCCAACCGGTGGCATCGCGGTAAAGCTGAAAGCCCGCCAGCACCAGACCAGGTATGGCCGCGACGTAGAGCGGCATGAGCTTGGCAATGTAGGGCCATTGCCAGCCCCACCAGATCGCGCCGGCGAAGACGCCGATCAAAAGCAAAGTAAAATTAGCTGTCACTGTCACTCCCTCTTGGCACGGTTTTCATCCGGCCGCGCATGGCGAAGAAAAACGACGTCCCGGCCAGAATCAGCAATACGATCACAGCCGGCCGGGTGAGCCAGGAGAAGCCGTAACTCATCATCGACCGGTAAAGATACCGTTCCATCAAACCGCCCAAGACTAGTCCCAAAATTAACGCCGGACGGGGATAGCCGAAACGGCGCATGAAATAACCGCCGATGCCAAAGGCTACGACCGAAAGCAGATCCGCCGCGTCGCGGGTGACGCTGAAAGCGCCCATCAGAACAAAAACGAAGATCGTCGGCACCATGATCGTGTAACGAACCTGGGCGAGCTTGGCGAGCTGTGTCGACAGGGTAAAACCAACCAGTGTGCCGAGAATGCCGGAAATGCCTTGAATCCAAACGATGCTGTAGATAATTTCCGGATTTTTCTTGATCAGCTCGGGCCCGGGCAGAAAACCCCAAGACAGAAGGGCGACGATGAATAACGCGGTCACCACGCCTTGGGGAAAGCCCAACAGCAAGGTCGTCACGAGATCGCCGCCGTCTTTGGCATCGTTGGCGCTCTCGGGCGCGATGACGCCGCGCACATCGCCCTTGCCGAATGACGCGCCGCCATCCTTGCTGCTCTGCGCCGCGTGGCCATAGGCGAGCCAGTCGACCACTTGCGATCCGATGCCCGGCACGATCCCCACCCACACGCCCATGAAGCTGCAGCGCACGACCAGCCACCATTCGCGCAGGGTATCCTTGACGCCGTCGAAGAGACTGCCCGTCAATGGCGCCGCTTGTTGATCGACACCGAGCCGCTTGAGCGCGAGATCCAGCGCCGCCGGAATACCGAACAGCGCCAACGCGATAATACTGATCGAGATGCCATCCAACAGGTAGGGCTGATCGAAAACAAAGCGCATGATGCCGCTCTGATCCTGTTGGCCCACGGTCGCCAGCAGCAGCCCCAGTAAGGCGGCAATGATTCCTTTGAGCGGCCGAGGCCCCGCCAAGACCGCCACCATGCTGAGGCCCCACAGGACGACGACGAACAATTCCGGCGAGCCCATGAGGTAAATCAACGGTTTGGCCAAAGGTATGGCGAACGCTAGAGTAAAGGTGCCGATCAGCGCGCCCATGCCGCCGGCCATGAAGGAAGCTCCCAGCGCGCGCTTGGCTTCGCCGCGTAGGCCCATCGGATAACCGTCGAGAATCGTCGCTTGCGAGCCGGCGCCGCCGGGAATGCCGAAAAGTATCGGCAAGTAAGCAGCACAGATCGCGCTCACCGAGCTGGCGCCGATCAGCAGCGCGATACCGGTAACCGGTTCCCAGCGGATCACCACCGGCAGCATGATCGCGTATACCAGCGGCATGCCCAAGCCCTGCGGCGCGACGGCGGTGAACGTGCCGATAGCCACACCCACGGCCATCGCCAGGAACACTTTGACGTGCAGGATATTCAAGAAGCCGGTGAGGGCCGCGTCCCACAGCGATATTTCCAATTACGACGCTCCTTTAGTTGGAATAGCGCGTTTGGCGAAGATGCCACGCCACGGTGAAATCCTAGCGCGCCGGCAACGGCTCCGCTCCCGACATTTTTCGCAGCAGTCCGAGGGTCTCCGGATCGCGCGGGATGTCCGCGACCACTTTAGCCAGCTGATCCGGCCCCAACGGCGAAATATCGTCGGAGACGAGTTTC
>JBGTCC010000280.1:0-5382 GCA_041749055.1 Thermodesulfobacteriota bacterium
AAAAAAGCCAAACGAATCAACGATTTACCGCCTTACCTCTTTGCTGAAATCGACCGTCGCAAACGTGAAGCATTGAGTCGCGGCGTCGACCTCATCGATCTTGGCATCGGCGATCCCGATATCCCGACCCCAGCAACTGTCGTCGAGAAACTCTTAGAAGGTGCGAGCCGGCCGGTCAACCATCGCTATCCGAATAGCTCGGGAATGCCGGAATTCCGCCAGGCGGTATCGACTTGGTACAAATCACGTTTTGGCGTGACCCTGGATCCAGGCAAAGAAGTCTGCTCGTTAATCGGCTCCAAAGAAGGTATCGGCAATATGGCGGTGGCCTTCGTCGATCCCGGCGATATCGTCCTGGTTTCGAGTCCCTGTTATCCCGTCTACCATATCGGCACCGCGTTCAATGGCGGCAAGAATTATTTCCTACCATTGAAGAAAGAGAATCATTTCCTGCCGGACCTGGACGCGGTCCCGGCGGACGTGGCCAAGCAGGCCAAATTGCTCTGGATCAATTATCCGAACAATCCAACTGCCGCAGTGGCCGACAAAGATTTTTATCAGCGGGTGGTTGCCTTCGCCAACAAGTTTAACGTCATCGTCTGCCATGATGCTGCTTATACCGAAATGGGTTACGACGGTTATCGCCCGATGAGCTTTCTCGAAGTCGACGGCGCCCGCGAAGTCGGCATCGAATTTCATTCGCTGTCAAAAACCTTCAACATGACCGGCTGGCGCATCGGCATGGCCGTGGGCAACCCGGAAATCGTCGGTGGCTTGGCTCAAGCAAAATCCAATCTCGATTCGGGCATCTTCCAGGCGGTTCAAGAAGCCGGCATCGAAGCTCTCCGACTGGGCGACCAAATCGTCGAGCCATCACGCAAGATTTATCAAGAGCGCCGCGATATTTTGGTCGATGGCCTCAGAGCCGTCGGTCTCGACTGCGATAAGCCCAAGGCAACATTCTACGTCTGGGTGAGCTGTCCCAAAGGACTCTCCTCCGCCGACTTCACCAGCAAACTGCTCGACGAGGCCGGCGTTGTCACGACTCCTGGCAACGGTTTCGGTGAAGCCGGTGAGGGCTATGTCCGTTTTACCGTCTGTGTAGACAAAGAACGGCTCCGGGAGGTAGGGGAAAGGATTCGCCGCGTCAAGCTCTAGCACGGCCTTTCCCACACGGCACCATGGCCAGCGTCATCACCCATCAAGTCTATATCGGCATCGGCTCCAATATCGGCAACAAGCGGGAGAACTTTTTTGAGGCCGTGGAGCGCGTCGGCAAACTCCCCGACACCCGGGTGATCAAGGAATCGTCGCTCTACGAAAGCGAACCGCTGGGCGACGCCAAAGACTGGTACGTCAACGGCGCCATCGAAATCGAAACCAAGTTTAAACCGGAGGCGCTGCTCGAAAAATTCAAGAACATCGAGCGCGCCATGGGGCGCAAGAAGGTGAAGAAACGCTGGGGCGCACGGATTATCGATCTCGATATATTACTATTCGACCTCGCGGTGGTGAAGAAAAAGAACCTGCGTGTGCCTCACCCGGAGATGGCCAGCCGCAAGTTTGTGCTGATCCCGTTGAGCGAGATCGCCCCGCAGGTGATTCATCCCGAACTCGGGGTTACCATTTCCGAACTGCTGATCAATGTCAAAGACGACAAGAAGATTCATCTCTATCATGTCTGAGGCAGCACCCCTGCCATCGAGCTAGAAGCGACATGACACTGCTCCGCCTGCTGTTTCTTTGTATCGTCATCTATATCGTCTACTTGGCGCTTAAGCCGCTGCTGCGCGGCGGCAAGAAACCGGCTGACCCGGCGCGACTCGGCGAGGAGATGGTGCTCGACCCACAATGCCAAGCTTATGTGGCGAGATCGGCAGCCGTGGCGCGCCAGGGAAAGTATTTTTGTAGCGAAGAGTGCGCTCAGCGGTATCTAACCGGCTAGAGCTTGGAGAATCTTATCATGCACGGCGTCGAAGCCGCCGTTGGACATCACTAGCAGAACATCCCCTGCCCGACTATGACGCGCGACATACTCAGCGATAGCCGTCGAGTCGGCAATCGTCTGCGCTCGCCCAGCACCGCCAATGCGGTTAATTTTGTCGACAAGGTCTTCGACCGACAAGCGTTGGTCTTCCGGCACTCTCTCGGGCTGATAGACGCTGGCAACTATCGTTTGGTCGGCCAGCGCCAACGCCGCGGCGAATTCTTTTGCAAAAACATTGCGTTTGCTGGTATTGCTGCGCGGCTCGAAGATCGCCCAGAGCCGGCGGCCGGCGTAAGCGCCGCGCACCGCGTCTATAGTTTCGCGCACCGCGGTCGGATGATGGGCGAAGTCGTCGATTACAGTTACGCCGCGCTTTTCGCCGCGCACTTCTTGGCGCCGCTTGACTCCTTTGAAAATGCTAAAGCCGTCGCCTAGTTTCTCGCCGGCGATGCCCATGGTTCGGCCCATAGCATAGACCGCCAGAGCATTTTTGACATTATGAAGGCCGATAACCGCCGCCTCGATCAAACCTTCGGACCGACCCTTGAAGCAGGGTTGGAAGAAGCTCCGCCCCTGGTCGAACTTAACATTTTGGGCGGTCCAATCGCCGGACTCGCCATAGGTTACCGACGGCGCTTTCACCGCACGGCTCAACGCAACCGCGTCAGGATAATCGCTGCAAACCACCAGCGATCCATCGGCGGGAATGATGTCGATAAGCTTGGCAAAAGCGATCTTCACATGGTCGAGGTCGCGGTAAATATCGGCGTGGTCGAACTCGACGCTGGTCAGGATGACATGCTTCGGCCGGTAGTGGAGAAACTTCGGCCCCTTGTCAAAAAATGCCGTGTCATACTCGTCGCCTTCGAGCACCACATGCTCGCCCGTGCCGACGTTCCAGCCAGTGGCAAAATTGAGCGGCACACCGCCGACAAAGAATCCAGGATCGAGTCCGGCGCTGGCCAGCACCCACGCGGCCAACGCGCAGGTGGTGGTTTTGCCATGGGTCCCGGCGACCACCAATGAACTGCGCGCGCCGATGAGAAAGCGGCCGAGCGCCTGGGGAAACGAAATATAATCGATGCCCTGGTTCAACACTGCTTCGGCTTCGGGATTGTTACGCGACACCGCGTTGCCGATGACCACGAGATCGGGTCGCGGCGCGAGATGCTCGGCGCGAAAGCCGGCGAGCACGTTAATGCCGATATCCGCCAAGTACGTGCTCATCGGCGGATAAATATTTTGATCCGAACCGGTGATGCGATAGCCGCGCGCCTTCAGTAGCCCCGCCAAGGAGGCCATGCCAACGCCACAGATCGCGGTCAAATGAATATGGCTGCCAGCGGGCGGCAGATCGCTCATGGGAAAAGCGCTTTCATGATCAGGTCGTGTACTTGGGGACGGAAGTCGCGAATCTTTTCATTCTTACGGCTTGGGTGTACCCGGTTGGTCAATAAGATGACATGACAGTTCTTGTCGAGATCCCACCACATCGAGCAGCCGGTGAAACCGAGATGGCCCACCGACCGGGGTGAAAATAGCGTGCCGCTCGACGAATTGGCCGGCGACGGCGTGTCCCAGCCCAAGGCATAGGTCGAGTTCGGCACCGAAGCATCCTTAGTCAAAAATTCTTGCACGATCGATTGCGGCAAGAAATCGTCCTTGCCACGCAGACAGCGGTTCATGCGTAGGATAAAAGTATGCACGTCGCGCACCGAGGAGAATAGCCCGGCGTGGCCGCACACCCCGCCCATCGCGTAGGCGTTGTCGTCATGGACTTCGCCGCAAAGAATTTTTTTGCGCAACGGACAGTTCTCGGTGGGCGCGATCATCTCTTCGACCGGTTGGAGCCGGCGCTTGCGCAGCTCGGTAAGATCGACAAAGCCGGTGGAACGAAGTCCGAGGGGTTTAAAGATGCGCTCCTGGCAAAACCGGTCGAGCCCATTACTGGTGATGGTTTCGACGGCTTCGGCTAACATCATGAAGCCGAGATCGCTGTAGAGCGCGTGGGCGCCGGGCGCGTTCAGCGGTTTGTCACGGTGAATTTGCTCCAACACATAATTTTTCGCGGCGCGGCTGACGAAGAAGTTGATCCGCCCGGACTTTTCCATTTTAACGATTTCTTCATGGTAAGGCTTCCATGCCGCCAGACCGGACGAGTGGTTGAGGAGTTGGCGAAATGTCGTCAGGCTTTTGCCGAACACGCCGAACGTCGGAATGATGCGGGTGAACTTATCGTCGATGCGCAGCTTGGCTTCGCGCACCAGCAACATGATCGCCACGGTAGTCGCCATCGGTTTGGTGAGCGAGGCGAGATCGAAAGTGGTATCGGCCTGCATCGGGCTCTTCTGCGGCAGCAACGAGCGATAGCCGAACGTCTTTTCAAAAACCACCTGCTCGTCCTTGCATACCAGCACCACCGCGCCGGGAAAGACTCCTTGAGCCACCGCTTCGTTGAAGGCATCGTCGACAGGCTGAAAGTCCATGACCATAAATTCTTGATTATCGAAGTTTGCCGCGGACGTTTAGCACACCGCGGCTGAGTGAAGCCGGCTACAAAACCGGCGACTCAAGCATTTCCAAGGTTGCGGCGTCGCCATCCAGGCGCATCTTGACGCCAAAGGGCAGGGCAAAATTCTCCTCACCGTGACCGGCTGGCAGCCCCATCACCACCGGATAGGGCGCATGACCGAATAGGTCACCAATGACCGCGCGCACATCACGCGGCCCCTCAGCCGCACACAGTGTGAAATCACCAAACACTACGCCAGCCAGATGGTCAAGCTTGCCAGCCATCTTGAGGTGCATGAGCATGCGTTCAACGCGGTATGGCGCTTCGCCAACATCTTCAATAAACAGAATTTTGCCACGGCTGTCGATCTCGTAGGCGGTTCCTAGCGTGGTCACAAGCATCGATAAACAACCGCCGGTCATCTCCGCCTCGACCTGGCCGCGCCGCAGGGTTTCACCCAAAGGCAATTTCCAAGCGCGCTTGCGGCCGCCTAGCATAGCCCAAAAATGGTCCCGACTACGATCGCTCAAGCCGCGCGCCAGATCGGTCGCGACCATCGGACCGTGGATCGTCACCATGCCGCAGCGGCGCCGCAGCCAGTCGAGCAATATCGTGATGTCGCTGTAACCGACGAAGAGCTTTGGATGTTTTTCGAGGTCGAGACCCAAGTATTCGAGTGTTTGGATCGAACCGAAGCCGCCGCGGGCACAGAAGATCGCGGCAATATCGCTGCGGCGAAAAAAATTGGCTAGGTCTCGTCCACGATCGGCGGCGGAGCCGGCCAGATAGCCGTTGTTTTGGTAAATGCCCGGCGCCAGTTCCACGCTGTAGCCCTGGGCCTCGATGGCGGCAACGCCGGCCAGCAGCGCCCCTGGCTCCACAC
>JBGTCC010000281.1:0-2724 GCA_041749055.1 Thermodesulfobacteriota bacterium
TCCGCGAAGGCATGGTCGACCCGCTGGCAAGGCTCAAAGACATGGACGCCGAAGGCATCGACGCCGCCATTTTGTTCGGCACCCAGATCGCCCTCACTGTCAACGGCTTGATGAGCAAAGAGCTGTCCGCCGTGCTCTGCCACGCCTGTAACGATTGGTTGATGGAATATTGCTCAGCGGATAAAAAACGGCTGCTTGGCGTCGGCCTGATTCCCTGCCAAGATCCGCAGGCCGCGGTGAAGGAACTGGAGTATTTGAAAAAAGCCGGCGCGGTCACGGCGATGCTGCCCACCAACGTCTACGGCTTGAACAACATGGGCGACAAAATGTTCGACCCGATCTATCAGTGCGCCCAGTCCATCGGCATGACGCTGAGCGTCCATCCGCAGACCGGCCACGATGGCGTGCCCGGCGTTTCCGGCGTCATGGGCGCCGGCAGCGAGCGCTTTAGAAAATACGTCTACGTCCATATGACCGCGTTTCCCTTTGAACTGATGATCGCCATGATGCACATGATCGGCGAAGGCGTGTTCGATCGGTTCCCGAAACTCAAGGTCGGCTTCATGGAGGGCGGCGCCGGCTGGCTGCCGTTCTGGGCCGAGCGCTTCGACGAACATATCGAAAAGCTCGCGCCGCAGATGCCCGAGCTAAAACGCCGGCCGAGTGAGATCATCAAAGGCAAACAAATCGTCCTCACCTGCGAATCCGAGGAGACCGGTCTCGACCGGGTGTTCGCCGCCAATGGCGAGGACACCGTGCTCTACGCTTCGGATTACTGCCATTGGGATTGCCACTTCCCCTACTCGGTGAAAGACGTGGTCGACAGCAAAGATCTGAGCTTTACCCAGAAAGAAAAACTGCTCGGCACAAACGCCGTTGACTTCTTCGAGCTGAAAAATCTGCCGAAGCCCAATGCGCTCAAGATCGCTCTCGCCAGCTGGGCCAACGGCGATCAACCTAAAGCCGCCATGGCATAAGGAGAGTCGGCATGGAACCTTTAGATTTTCAACACCAAGCGTGCGAGCACCGAGGTTCACGCTCATCTCGTCGCCCGCTTTTTCTTACCCTCGCCCTTCGAGGGAGAGGGAAGGGTGAGGGTCAAAAAACCGGTGCGGGCAAGAAAACCACACCTCGAGCGTGTCTCCTCTTCGCCACCGTCATGCTCATTGCAGGGATATCCCAGGGGGCGGAGAGCCCATCTAAAATCCGCATCGGTTTCCCCTCCCTGGCGTTTTCCTACATGCCCTTCTACATCGCCCAGGAAAAAGGCATCTACAAGAAATACGGCGTCGAATCCGAATACATCCAAATGACCACCTCGATCCAGCCTCAGGCCCTGGTCAATGGCAACATCAACTTTTTGACTTCGGTTGCAAACGGGATTTCCGCCGCCGTTGCCGGATTACCTTTGGTCATCCTCATGAACTTTTGCGACGTTTCACCTTGGGTCCTGGTAACCCATAAAGACATCAACAAGCCACAGGATCTGATCGGTAAAACCGTCGCTCTCTCGGGACTCCGTTCTTCGCCATATTATTTCTTTCAAGCCTTTCTGAAAAAATCAGAAATTAACGAGAAGGATGTCCAAACCATCTACACCGGCGGCACCGCTGACAGCTATCGCGCTTTGACCAGCAACCGCGTTGTCGGCACGGTCTTGACACCGCCCTTCGACGACAAGGCGGTGTCGCTGGGCTACAAAAAATTCATGCAGTTAGGCGATCTGGCGGAAATTCCGTACGTTGGCTTGGTGACCTCGCAGAACGAGCTTAAGACCAATCGAGAATCCGTCCGTCGCACCGTAAATGCCGTGATCGAATCGGTCGCCTGGCTGCGCGCCAACCGCGCCGACAGCGTCAAGATGATCGTCGACAAGTTCAAAGTGAACCAGCAAGAAGCCGAAGGCACCTACGCGACGCTGATTAGAATCTTGAACAAAGACAGCCGCATGAATCCCAAAGTCGCCCGCGGCTATCTCGACATCTTGCGTCAAGAGCGCACCATCGCAGCCGACTATGATCCGATGAAACACACTGATTTCTCCTTGCTGCCGCGCAGTTGATACGCGACAATAAGGCATGCGGGTAAACGTTAGAAAAACCTTCGTCTTCGTCTGGCTGATTGGCGTATGCGTAAATGCGAGTCTCGTCTCCCGCACCGGCGCGCAAACACCGCGGCATATCAAGGTCGTACTGCACTCCCAGCAGACCGAAAGATTGAACCGCGAAGGCGTTCACGGCAGCGGCAGCGTGGTCATCCGTCGCGGCACCGTGAGCCCTTCCGGACGCGTCATCGCCAACGAACGTCAGACCACAGTCCAACAAACCACCGGGATTTTTACTTTGGTGCTCGACGGCGGCGAGTCGATCCTGACCGTTGCCACGCGGGTGCCGCAGAGCCAGGCGAGCTACTATTATAATTATGCCCTCGGCATCGGCTACGTTGAACAGCGCATCGTCTTCAACGATGTCGGCACATCACTGAGAGTTCACGCGACAACTTTGGCCGATGGTCAGATTCGACTGCGCCTGACGCCGCGCATCAGTTACTTCTCCGTCGACCGGCCCGGCGCCATCGACTTTACCGAGGCCGCCAGCGAAATCATCGTGGCCAATGGCCAACTGGTTTCACTCGGCGGGGCAACGAGCAGCATGCATGAAGTGACCCGACAGATTTTAGGCTACCAGAACCGCTCCAGTAGCAACGAGTCCAATCTCCAAGTGA
>JBGTCC010000282.1:0-5896 GCA_041749055.1 Thermodesulfobacteriota bacterium
GCGAGAAGCTGGTGCTGTCGAAAATGTTAAATCAAGGCGAACTCCATGGCGCCGTGGTGCCCGGCGACAATGGTTATACCGGCTTTTTCGGCGGCGGTGAGACTCCGCCGATGATGGCAGCCTACGCCGGTGTCAAACCGCTGTTCGCCGACAATCAAGAAATTATCGATTACGTCAAACAAACCGGCATCAACCCGATCATGCATGTGCTGTCGATCCGCAAAGAGGTTGCCGAGCGTCATCCCGATCTGCCGGCGAAGCTGACCCGCGCCTTCATGGAAGCCCGCAATGTCGCACAGCAGTACATGCCGGCGGAAGAAATCACCGGTTACCAAAAAGAGCGCGACGTGCTCGGCGAAGATCCCTATGATTACGTCATGGGTGAGAAAGAAAAGCGCACGCTGGCTGCGATGAACCGCTACCAGATCGAGCAGGGCTTGATGAAAAACATGCTGCCGATGGACGATCTCTTCATCGGCCATGTGTGAGCGACCGAGAGGACCATGATGTTGCGAACACTATTTGTCCTGTTTGTCGTATGCGTCCTATTCCCCAAAGCTTACGCCGCCACACTCGACGACACTGCACGCGCCGAAGGCGAGGTGGTGCTCTATAGCTCGCTCAACAACGAGCAGATCGTCACCCTGGTCGACGCCTTCAAGAAAAAATATCCCGCGATCAAGCCATCCTTCTACCGCGGCACCAGCGAGCGTGTCCTGCAACGCGCCAACACCGAAGCGAAAGCCGGCCGCTTCGCCGTCGACGTCCTAACTTCGGCAGGATTCCAGGTGCAGCTCATGAAGGAGTCTGGGTTGACCCAGCGCTTCGTGCCGCCGGAAGCCGCGGCCTATGACGAAGGGTTCAAAGATCCCGACGGCCATTGGGTCAACGTCCACTCGCTGCTCAACTCCATGGCCTACAACACCCAACTGGTGAAGCCTATTGAAGCGCCGAAGAAATATGAAGACCTGTTGGCGCCCCGTTGGAAGGGACGCATCGGCGTCAATCTCCAGGATCCGGAGTGGTACGTCAGCCTGCAACGGCGCTGGGGCAAGGACAAGGCGCGTAATTTTTTCAAGGCCCTCGCCGCCCAGCAGCCGGCGGTGCGCGACGGTCACAACATCACGGCGCAACTGTTGGCGGCCGGCGAGTATCACGTCGTCACCAACACCTACGCCCATATCGCTGCGCGCATCAAAGGCCAAGGCGGCCCGGTGCAATATGTGTTCGACGAGCCGGTGATTACCTATGTCCATCCGATGGTCTTGGCCAAGGGCGCGCCCCACCCCAATGCCGGCAAGCTGTTGATCAGCTTTATCTTATCGGTCGAAGGCCAACGCATGTTACGCGACCAGGGCAGAATTCCCGCCCATCGCGATGTCGACCCCCAAGTGTTTTCCCTGCGCAACGTAAAGCTGCAAGCCAGCGATCCGCGCCAGGCGAAGGATTACGGTCCGGCAGCCGAAGAAATGCGCGCGATCTTCGGGGCACGGTGATCCGAATCGATTTGAACGGCTTGAAAGTTTTGAACGACTGGAACGATTGGAACCAATCAATGAGCGCGAGGTCGTAACGACGATGACCCTATTCCCTGCACAGCGCACCACCCCCCTCCCCGGCGGCTATATGGGCAAGATTCTCCGCGTCAATCTGACCACCGGCAAACTGACCGACGAGAATGTGCCCGAAGAACCGATCTTGAAAAGATTCATCGGCGGCCAGGCGCTGGCGCTGTATATTTTAATGAACGAATTGCCGCTCGACGCCGAGCCCCTCGGCCCGGAAAGCAAAGTGGTCATGATGACCGGCCCGCTCACCGGCAACGGCTTCACGCCGGGCGGCACAAAGATGACCGCGGTCTACTTGAGTCCGTTAACCAACAAGACGCTCGGCCGCGGCGCCACCAGCGGCTATTGGGCGACCTATCTCAAAGCCGCCGGCTACGATGGCGTGATCGTCGAAGGCGTGTCAGCGAAACCGGTCTATCTCTACGTCAAAGACGGCCAGGCGGAACTGCGTGACGGTGCGAAAGTCTGGGGCCTCGGCACCCGCGACACCGAAGACCGCCTGCGCGAGATCGTCGGCAACCGCCATGCCAGAGTGCTGTGCATCGGCCCAGCGGGTGAAAACCTGAACCGCGGCGCCATGCTCGCCAACGACTACAATCATTTCGCCGCCCACAGCGGCGGCGCGGTACTCGGCTCGAAAAAGCTAAAAGCGATCGTCGTCGCCGGCACCCTGCGGCCAAGCCATCGCGACAAAGCCAGGCTCGCCGACGCCGGTCTGCGCTGGCGCAATGTCTTGCAACAACACGACGTCAAGAAAAAGAAAACCAAGTACGGCCACGGCGACGCCTGGGGCGCGCTGAATAATTTGAACTGGCGCAGCACCGACATTCAACCGGCTCATATCGCCGGCTTCGCCGACAACGACGTCGTGCTGCGTCCCTGCTTTCAGTGCGCCCGCATGTGTCCGTGGGACGCCAAGTTGGGCGAGGGCGAATTCAAAGGCACGGTGGTTCATTTCAACGCCGGCGGCGAGTGGCTCGATACCTTTTTCAATCTCGGCATCGAGTGCAGCCACTTTTCCTGCGGTGCCGGCGTCGCGTTCGAAGCTTGGGAGAAAGGGCTGCTCGGTCCGGACCGCACCGGCGGCGTGAAACTCGAGTGGGGTAACGTCGAGGCAGTTAGTAAACTGCTCGACATGGCGGCACACCGCGAAGGCTGGCTCGGCAATTTGCTCGCCGAAGGGCCGAAGCAATTGGCCGAAGCTCTCGGCGGCGACGCGCCCAACTGGGCGGTGCACACCAAAGGCGGCACGCCGGCCATGCATGAATGGCGCCCGCTACTCGGTCAAATGTTGCGAGAGCTGGTCGCCAGCGGCGGCATGAAACCGCAGGGCGGCGGTTCGAAAAATCCGCCGCCGGATCTGCGCGAAAACGAACTTTGGGGGCCGCTGGAAATGGATAGCCCGGAAGGCTGGGTCTGGTCGCACGTACTTTCGGAACAGTATCGCCAGTTCACCGGCATCTTCGGCGGCTGCTGGTTCGCCCAGGAGAGCCACAAAAAAGACGGCTTGAATTCCATCGTCGACGCCTTCAACGCCATCACCGGCTGGAATTTTACAATGGCTGAAGCGTTGCAAGCCGGCCACCGCAGCATGATCCTGCAAAGCCTGTTCGGCACCCAGCGCAGCTGGATCGCCGACGACGACTGGCAAGACGTTGGCCCGAGATTTTTAGAACCGATCCCCGACGGTAAATACAAAGGTTTCACCATCGCCAAGTGGCTGCCGGACATGATCTGGGATTACTACAAACAATCCGGCCGCCACGAGCGAACCGGGAGGCCGTTTAAAGATACGTTGACTCAGCTTGGACTCGAAGAATTTACTCCCTGGAGCCAAGAAGCAGGTCAGCTGTAGTATAAATCCGATGACCATTTGGCGCACATGACTACATTCCCATGTCCTTACTTCGGCAGCGAGGTAGAATTGTCGGATGAGCGGGAACGTCACATTCAGGATCACCATCCCGATCTTCTGCCTGCATACAGGGATAAGATCGGCACTACATTAGCGGATCCCGACCAGATCCGGCGTAGCAAGCGCTTTGGCACGTTGTTCATGGGAAACATCTGGTTGTGGTTACAGTCAGTGACGAACCGCCTCAAAACAGGAACTGGATAGTGACTGCCTATATCACCAGCAGAATTCCGGAAGGAGACTCTGAATGGGAGCGAAACTAACATTCCAATACGATCGCGAGGGGGACATCCTCTATATCAATACGCGAGCACCGTACGCCGAACAGGAATCTCAGGAATTGAATGACGAAGTCGTTGCGCGGCTCAATCCGAAAACCGGCGAAGTCGAAAACCTCGAAGTGATGTTCTTTTCCACACGACTTCTCCGCAGCGAACTGTTTGAATTGCCCATTGATGCCGACTTACGACTGGTGCAAAAATCGAATTGAAAAAGAATTCGTAGGATGGGTGGAGCGAAGCGATACCCATCGATTTATCAACCCCCTACGGCAGCTCCTCCAACAACCGACTGGCCCCCTTCAGCGGATTCTTAATTTTCAACAGCTTCTGCACATACCAAACCCGCGCTGCAACGGGATGAACGACCGGCACGCCAAGATCGTTCTCGGCGGTGACAATATCCTTGATCCCCCAAGCCCCGGAGCCGAGCAGGTATATACCCTGGGCTGCCGGATATTTATTGAACGACGCTTTGAGATGCCGATAGATCGTCTCGTTAGAAACCCCGTCCGCTTCATCGGGGGAGGTGTCCATGCCTTCCATGCCGAGGACTTCGAATCCGCAGTCGGTAAAATACCGGGTGAAAACATCGTTCATCTTTTGATCGCGGAAATAAGTACAGCCGACAAACTTCTTGATCCCCAAAGCGCGCAGCGCCTGGGCCTGCGACATACCCGAAGTAAAGATCGGCACTTTATACTTGGCTTCCCAGGCGCTGACGATCTCCTGCTCCGCCTTCTGACCGCGCACCATGAACGGCGGCCCGCCCTCGGGATGCATGAGATCGACACCGATCTCCGCCAACTCCGCCACCTTGGCATGATAGTTCTCCATCGCACCGAGATAGCCGCGTTCGGAATGTTCCTTGATGCCGGCGTACATCGGAATGCAGCCGACGCCTTCCGGCAAAAGCCGGATAAACTCCACCAACGATCCCGATCCGTAAGTCGGTTTCACAACCCCGACAATGCCGCGCCATGTTCCAGAAGCCATGAAAATCCCCCTTCCCGATCCGATGAAATAGTGACCCCATGCTAATCGGGACCAACGCCAAAAAACAAGGGCGAGCGCGCACCGCCGTTCTCCAATTGCCATTTTCAATGCTCCATTGCTCATCGTCATTCTGTTGACGGCGCCAAAACTTAAGTGATACACCGACGCTGAACGTAAGCGCGAAAGGACCAGCATGGCGAACAAACCAACGGATACTCTCACTCAAGAATACGGCAACCTCGTGCCCACAGGCCGGCTGCTCGACGGCAAGCCGCGCAGCATTTTATTCGACGCGACCAAGTGCATCGGCTGCCGCCACTGCGTCCAGGCATGCAAAGACTGGAACGACCACGACCGCACCAGTGCTTACGAACTCTCCAGCACCAACTGGATCACCATGGAGCCGCCGGTGCTCGAAGGCTTGTCGCCGATCTGGGCGCGAAATAGCTGTATGCACTGCGACTTCGCCGCCTGCGCCGCGGTCTGTCCAGTGGAGGCGATTACCAAATACGAAGAAGGTCCGGTGGTCATCAACAAAGATGTCTGCATCGGTTGCGAATACTGCATCCATGCCTGTCCCTGGGAAGTCATTACCAAGAACGATATCACCGGCAAGGCCAGCAAGTGCACCATGTGCAGCGACCGCATCAGCGAAGACAAGCAGCCCTTCTGCGTCCAGGCCTGCCCGGTGGATGCTCTCGATTTCGGTTTCAGCGAGGAAATTTCGGCTAAAGCCAAAAAGCAAGCCGAAGCGGTCGGCGGCTACACCTACGGTGACAAAGAAGCCGGCGGCGGCAGCGTGGTTTATGTTTTGAAAGAAGGCAAAGACAAATACGGCGTCCGCGATATCGCCGCCGGCAGATTTCCCAAGCATAAGATCCCGCTCGGTTTGATGTTGAAGGATCTGTTCACGCCGCGCTGCGGCATCGCCGGCAAAATGCGCGCCTTGTGGCTCGCGATCACCCATCCAAAGAGACTGATCTACCGGTATTTCTCGTAATTTGCTGCGACTCGCAATGGCCTACCTCTGTCAGTTCGATCTCGTTTATCCGTCATTCCCGCGAAAGCGGGAATCCCGACCCTACTCCGCCTGGATTCCGCGGCGAGCTAGCTCCCGCCCGCTCGCCCGCAATGACCGA
>JBGTCC010000283.1:0-4377 GCA_041749055.1 Thermodesulfobacteriota bacterium
AGGGGGTTCTTCAGCAGAATCCAGTTGATCTGCCTGAGCCATAATCTTCCTTGGTCACCATAGGTTCTCCGATCAATTTTCCGTAATCAGATAAAGCGCTTCCGGGCCACGGTCTGCCTACCGGGAGTCTAAGAAAGGGAGAAAACCACGGATACGCTTGCTTGAGAACTATCGACGGCGAGTTAAGAACTCAAAACCGCCCTTGCAGCGCGGTAAGTTCGAAATCCCCGCCGCATGGTTGCCAATCTTGTTCTTAAACCCGACAGTGTTTTTCCGACAAGCTCCTAGTATGAAACCTAACTGCCCTTCACCGCGCCGGCAGCGGATCGCCGCCGGCGAGCTTTTTGTAAAGCTCCACGACCTCTTTGTCGCGCGGCAGTTCTTTGATCGCCTGCTCCAGCTCTTCGCCGTTGAGCGGCGCGGGGCCATCGCCCATGAGTTTCGTATACTCCACTGGAAATTCCGGATCGGCGAACGCCTTTTTCATCGCCTCCCGAATGATCTGAACCTGTTCTTTGGGCGTGCCGGGAGGAAAGATGTAGGGCCAGCGCGGATATTGGAAAGCGCGGAACATGTCGAGCAGTTTGCGTTCGATGTCGGTCTTGGCAAAGCTGCCAAATTCCGGCAATTGGGCGAAGCTTGGGTGGTGGCGGCCTTTGGGCACCGTCAGCGTGGCGTGGAGATGGATCTGTTTCTTCTCGATCCACTCCGATTTCTCGATGACGAATCGCGCCGCGCCGGTGGCATGGGCATCGAGCTCGCCGCGTTCGATCGCTATGTAAATTTCCGGTCCGGTGAAGCCGGTGACGAACTTAGGCTCCTTCAGACCGAGCAAATAGGCGATGATGCGTCCGGTGACATAGACCGGATGGCCGACCGCGTGGGCGCCAAATCTAACACCGCTGGCCGCGCGTAGTTTGTTAAGATTATCGAAACCCGCTTCGGCCTTGGTGTAGAACACATAGGGATCGCCGCCGTCGGTGGAGCCAAGGTAAATAAACTTGTCGAGATCGTAGCTACTTCCCGGCAGGCCCAAAATCGGCCCGACCACCAATCCCGCGCCGATGGAACCTATGGTCAGGCCATCGGGCTTCGTCGTGCTGGCAATCATGTTAGCCGCTTTTCTTCCTGCGGCCCCCGGGACGAACTCAATGGTCAAATGAGGCGATCCCGGAATGTGCTTCTGGAGAACCTTTATTAAAGCCCTGGTCTGAAACTCGCCCGAGCCACCCGGGCCGCCGCCGCGGATGAATTTTATGGTTTTACCTTTATAAAAATCCGCCTGCGCGAACGCCTGGCCGGCGAGCAAGACCGCTCCGAGGCCAAACAACCATCCATACAGAAAACCGCAATGCACTGATTTACTGAGAGTTTTCATCGATACCTCCGAACACATGGGTTAGTCGCAGCAACAGATCAATCGGTAATTGTCTCTTCAAATTACCTTAGTTCCGATAGCACTGTCATGCAATAAGCCAATACCGAACCGAGCCTCTGACGCGATCCGCCCAAATTAAGGATTTCACATCGCCGCCGATACTAATTCAGAGCACTATCGCCGGCCACTGTCATGATCAAAAAAATCAAAGTCGAGCAACTAAAGCCGGGAGTCTTCGTCCATGATTTTAACTGCGGCTGGTTGCATCATCCGTTCCTTACCGACCGCACCAAGATAAAGACCGACAAACAGATTGAAAAAGTTGTTAAACATGGCATCCGCGAACTCTACATCGATACGGACAAAGGGCTAGACATCGATGACGCGCCGACCCAACGGGAAGCGGATCAGGAAATTCAAAGCGAGTTTGATCAACTCACCGCCCCCGCGGCGGGACCGAACCCTAGCGGCGCTTTTAAAGAAGAACTCACCCGGGCGAAACAGCTAATCGGCGAGGCCAAACTAACCACCCAGAAGTTCATGCACGACGTCAGGCTCGGCAAGCGCATGGAGATGAACCAAGTTGAGAGTACGGTCGACAAAATGACCGACTCGATCTTGCGCAATAAAGACGCGTTGGTCAGCCTGCTACGCATCAAAGAAATCGATGAATACACCTATGTGCACTCGATTTCGGTGTCCGCCCTGTGCATCTCCTTCGCTCATGGACTTGATTTCGAAGCCACTCAGATCAAGCAAATCGGCATCGGCGGCTTACTGCATGACATCGGTAAAATGAAAGCGCCCTTGCAGATCCTCAATAAACCGGGACCGCTGTCCGAAATAGAGTTCGAAATAATGAAACGCCATGTCAAAGATGGCGAGACAACGCTTGGGCAATACCCCAACCTCGATCGAAGCTGCACTTGTGTAACCTCGCATCATCACGAGCGCTTGGACGGAACCGGTTATCCTGAGGGGTTAAAAGGCGAACAGATCAGCTTGTTCGGGCAGATAGCTGCGATCGTCGATATCTACGATGCTCTGAGCTCTGAACGTTGCTACAAGAATGCGTTGCCCCCTACGGAGGCTTTAAGGAAGCTGTTTGAGTGGAGCCCAAGCTACTTGAATCGCGAGCTGGTCGAGAAGTTTGTCGCTCATCTGGGCATCTATCCGATCGGCACCCTGGTTCGTCTGGAAAACTCCTTGTTAGCTGTAGTGGTCGGCCACGGCGAAAAAAGCTTGCTTCGCCCCGTCGTCCGCGCAATTTATGACGTCAAAAAAGCATTGAGGCTTAAGCCATTCGATATTGTCCTTGAAGGTCACATCAACGCGGGGAATCCCTACGGCATCGTCGGTTGCGAGTCCCCGGAGAAATGGCAGATCAAGCCGATAGATTACTTGTACTAGCCATTTCGAATCCCGCCCCTATCGTCTTTCATATCTACGCCAACCTAGACAGTTCGATCAGCGGCCGAGCAGTGTCGTCGAACAGGATCGGAATCATCGGCCCCAAAGCTTTTTCACGAATCCCTCTTCTTCCAACCGTCTAAGATAGCGATCGTTGACGTAGACCTTAGCGTCGATGCCGCGCGCTTTGGGATTGGTTTCGGCGATTTGCAGGATCACCGCTTGCATCGCTTCCACTGAGGGGTATGGCACATTCGCCAATTGATTAACGAAGTAATCGTAGCCTTCCTGCAACGCTTTGACGTTGTTAACCCGGGTGAACTGCGCCAGCGCCTTTAGCGAATACTCCCGTTCGGTTTTGAGTATCTTGATCGCTTCGAGATAGGCGCGCAGGAAGTTCATCACTTTAGCATCCTGCTTGTCGAGAAATCGCCGGCTGCCCAACAGGCCGGTGTTAAAAAAAGATATATTCATCTTCACCGAGTCGGCGAGCACGCTAAGCTTCAAGCGCTCGGCCTCGCTGCTGAACGGCGCGTTGACCACCGTGCCGTCGACATTGCCGGAAGTGATCGCGGCGATCCGCGCCGGCTCGTCGCCGATTTGCAGGATCGTCGCTTCTTTCACCGGATCGATGCCGACGCGCTTGAGCATGGCGCGCATGCCGAAGTCGGCGGACGAGCCGAAACGACTGACGGCGAATTTCTTGCCCTTCAATTGCTCGATAGACTTGATTTCAGTGCGGGCAATCAGCTGATAATTCAGCTTGTCGAGCAAGCCGGCGAAGTAAACGATATCCGCGCCTTCGAGATTCGCCGCCACGCCGGGCGCGCCGCTCAATTGCGACAGATCGAGATTGCCAGAGACCAGCACCTGGACATTGGTCGACCCGCCGGGAATATAGATAGCCTCGGTCGAGAGTCCGTACTTGGCAAACAGGCCGCGGTCTTTGCCAATATGCACCAGCCCCGACTGCAAACTGATGGAGCCCAGACCGACGCGGATCTTGTCCTGGGCCTGCGCACGGCCAAGCATTACAAGCGAGATCAACAACAATAAATGTAATTTCTTCATGGCGCCCTAGTACCACAACCTCCCGCCGGCTGCCAGCGAGGCCTCAGGTAAGGATTTTCCCCTTTGCGCATTGGCGTTTTTTCGATATTGCTCAGGGCATGCTTTGCGGGATATATTCCGGTCCATTCGATTTCACGAACTATCATGACCAGGAGGTAAACCATGGCAGCAACAGTTAAGGCACTCAAAGACGGACCATTTGAGGTCGCCGGCGGCGCCAAAGTGCAAGATGTCAACGGCAAGGAATATGTCGAGAGCGCCCTCGATCCGCTGTACCTCTGCCGTTGCGGCCAATCGCGCAACCGGCCGTTCTGCGACAACTCGCACAAAGACGCCGGCTTCAAATCGGACGACACGGCAAAGTAACAACCAGCTTTCCCACTACTCCAAAAATCCAATACTCCAGCGGGCGCGTACAGTTGGGGTGATGGAGTACTGGGTGTTGGCAAAACCACAAAGAGCAGCCGCAAATATCGTACTAACTTTAGGAGGACTTCCATCATGCAAGGTAGAGTTGT
>JBGTCC010000284.1:0-7205 GCA_041749055.1 Thermodesulfobacteriota bacterium
CTAACGGTGATTTTCAATTCGCCGACTTCGAGCTGAAAATAATCGAACTTCGACTCGTCGATTAGTTTCAAGATATGCAAGACATCATCTTCACTCAGTTCCATGAATTCTACCTTTCTCTCAGGTGTTTGTTTGAATCGAAATGACGGCGTTACGCAGTCTCTCCGCACCTAACATGATTTTGTCTCGGATGGCAAATTCTCAGAGTTAAATTTGCCGTACATCGGAGCGGACTCGCTGCCGCAAAACCACCGTCGCCCCGCCCACGCGGGCATCCAGGTTTGTGCCGGTAAATTTCAAGATGGATGGCGGCCTGCGCCGGCTTGGCAGAAAAAGACAATGGACAATATTTTCCGCGCCGACAATTTTTTCACGCGTCATAGCGAAGAGGACGGGTTCCAAACCCGCCCCGCCATTTCGGCATGACTTCTCTGTGCGGCCCCGTGGTGAGCGTAGTCGAACCATGACATCGGTGGCGATTTCTCGTGTCACCTTCGGTGTGTCATTTCTTGGCGGGACGGACATTTCTTAAATCCATCCGCGCCATTGAGTTGTATTCCAAACCGGTGAATTTGGGGCTGAGCATGGTCGCTTCGGCTTTCCAGAACATCGGCGCGATGGCGGCGTCGGTTTCCGTCAATAATTTCTGCGCTTCATCGTAGAGCTGCGTCCGTTTCGCGCTATCGGATTCGCGGGCGGCTTGGTCGAGAAGCTGGTCGTACTTGGGGTTCTTCCAGCGGCCGTGGTTGTTGCCGCTGTTCGCTGTAAACAGCTTCATGAAGTTGTCCGGGTCGGGATAGTCGGCCCCCCAACCGGCGCGATGGACGACGAAGGGATCGGTCTGAAGCTTTTTGAGGTAGACTTTCCACTCTTGGTTTTCGATCTTGACCACCACATTCAGCGTCTTTTGCCACATCGCTTGAATCGCTTCAGCGACCAGCTTGTGGTCCTCTTGGGTGTTGTACCCGAGCAGGATGGTTGGCAAGCCTTTACCATCAGGGAATCCGGCGTCCGCCAAAAGCCGGCGGCCTTCATTGGGGTTGTAGGCCAAACCGATTTTTGGATTATGCGCCAGCATGCCCGGCGGTATCCATGAAGTCGCCGGGGTTTTGCCGCCCTGGAGAATTTTTGGAAAAACCTCACGATCGATGGCCAGAGCAAACGCCCGGCGCATTTTGGCATTGTCAAAAGGTTTGCGGTCGACGGCGAAACCGTAATACTCGCCACGCAACTGCGGCACCAGTTTATACTCCGGCATTTTGGCCAAGCGCGGCTTGTCGAGAGTCGGGATGCTATGGCTCTCGTCCATGAAATCCAAATTGCCCTGCTCGTACATGGTCAGCGCCGTGGTCTTCTCGTTGACCATGTACAGGGTCACCTTGTCCATGGCCGGCTTGCCGCGAAAATATTTAGCGTTGGCGCGCAGCTCGATTTCATTCTGCTGCTTCCATGACGCCAAAAGAAACGGACCGTTGGTGACGATGTTGCCGGGCTGGGTCCAGCGGTTGTCATGCTTTTCGATGATATCCTGGCGCTGCGGATAGGTGACTTCGAAGGTGGTGATGGCGAGAAAGTAGGCGGCCGGATGTTTCAACGTGACGACCAGGGTCTGATCATCTTGCGCTTTGACGCCGACTTGCGCCGGGTCCTTGAGCTTGCCTTGGGCGTATTCGGCGGCGTTAACGACGTCAAACAGGATATAGGCGTACTGCGACGCGGTCTTGGGATCGAGCAAGCGTTTCCACGAATACTCGAAGTCCTGGGCGCGGACCTTCTTGCCGTCGCTCCATTGAGCGTCGTCACGCAGCTTGAAAACGATCTTCTTGCCGCCGTCGGAGAATTCCCAAGACTTGGCGATCACCGGCGCCGGCTTCAACTCTTTGTCGAACTCGGTGAGGCCGACCATCAGATTGGCAATGACGTTAAACGAAACATGGTCGGTGGCGATGGACCAATCGAGGCTCGGCGGTTCGGTTCCGAGATTGGCGCGAAAATGGTTGTCGGCACCGCTCTTGTTGGCGGACCTACAGCCGGCGAGCGCCATCAAGACGATGGCACAGATGACGAAAAATGGCTGGCGATGTCGGTGCTGTTTCATTCTTGCGTGTCGGTAGTTTAGCCGGTATTAGTAGCGCAGTACGCTGATTCCTTCAAGAAAGCGCAGGGTTTTATGGACGCCAAAGAACTTCTCATGAGCAGTCTGGTGATCGAAGGTCACCGCGATGTCTACGAACAGATCTATCGCAAATCGGTGGGTGAAGATGCGCCGATCCGCGACGGCGTGGCGCCGCGCCTGATCCGCGACGGTATTAACATGACGGTCTATGCGATCTCCGGCGATTCCTATTCGCACTCGCAGAACACCGGCCGCTATTTGGAAACCGCGCTGGAACAGATCGATCAATTTCTCGAAGAAGCGCCGCGCTCCGAGGGCATGATCCAGATGGTCAAGACCCGCGGCGATCTACCGGAAAAGCCGCAGCCCGGCAGCGTCAAGTTTTTGCTCCACTTCGAAGGCTGCATGCCGCTGCGCGGTAGCCTCGAGAACCTGCGCAATTTTTACCGCTTGGGCCTGCGCTCGATCCAGCCGGTGTGGAATTTTCGCAACGAGTTGGGCGACGGCGTGTGGGAGAACCGCACCGGCGGCGGCCTGACCAACTTTGGCGTCCAGGTCATTAAAGAAGCCAATCGCTTAGGGATGATCGTCGATCTTTCGCATATGAACCGGGAAGGCTTTTTCCAGACCCTGGACGCGGCCTCGGCACCGCTGCTGGTGAGCCACGCCAACGCTTGCGGCATGCTCAAGAACCCGCGCAATCTCGACGACGAACAAATTAAAGCGATAGCCAAGCAGGGCGGCCTGGTCGGTATTTTAGCTCTGCCGGAACGAGTCGGGGAAGGCGAGGTCGGCATCGAAGATATGCTCAAACACATGGATTACATGATCAAGCTGGTCGGCATCGAGCATCTCGCCCTGGGCATGGACTTCGTCAAATACGACGGCCCGCGCACGCTCAAGGACCGCCATCATCCGCTGCACAAAGATCCGCTGATCAAAGGCTTCGAAGAGATCGAAGACCTGCCGAACCTGATTGACGGTTTGCAAAGGCATGGCTACAAAGATGACGAGATTCGCATGATCCTGGGTGGCAACTATCTGCGCGTGCTGAAGACGATCTTGCCGGAGCAGTCGGTGATATAGCCGAATATAGGAAAGAGTTCTCAACATGAAGGACCTGGCGCGGCAGGGCCGCAACCGAAAAGAAGAATGGCCGCACAGAAGTAGGCGCGGGTTTGAAACCCGCCCTCTTGGATTTGACCCATCGAGAGATTTGCGCAAGCCGCGCAAGCTATCACGGATAGTAGTACGAAGGCATTTAAATATGTCAGGAAGTTTGCCGCACTTCTAAGCTGAGCGAATGACTCTGATATGACGATAATCGGCAGTAACGTTCGCCGCGTCGACGGCGTCGACAAAGTCACCGGCGCCGCCAAGTTTACCGGCGATCTACCGTTTGCCGAGCTGCTCGAAGCCAAGGTGTTTCGCAGTCCGTTCGCCCACGCGAAGATTATCTCGATCGATACCAGCAAGGCTACGGCACTGCCCGGCGTCGCGGCCATTCTCACGGGCGAGGATCTCACCGACATCGATCCGTATTATGGCAATTGCCTGCGCGATCGCGCGGTGGTCGCGACCGACAGAGTGCGCTTCGTCGGCGAACCGGTGGCGGTGGTCGCCGCTGAAAGCGGCCTGGTCGCGGAGCAAGCGCTGGCGCTGATCGATGTGCAATATCAAGAACTGCCCTGTGTCGGCGATATCGACGCCGCGCGGGTCGAAGGCGCGCCGCTGCTGCACGCCAGTCAGTCCGGTGCCGGCGAGTTCCATGATGTCGCGGGTGTCGGTGAAACCTTTGGCGGCAATATCTGCCACCGCGAGCGCTTTACCAAGGGAAATCCCGATCAAGCCTTCGCCGAGGTTGATGAAATCATCGACGAGACCTTTACTTTTCCGATGGTCTATCAGTACGCCATGGAACCGCACAGTGCGGTGGCGCGGGTGACTGCGGACGGGATTACGCTTTGGAGTTCGTCGGCCCATCCATTTTTGGTGCGCTCGGAGCTGGCGCATATGTTCCGCTACCCGCATGCCAAGGTCGAAGTGATCGTGCCCTATGTCGGCGGGGCTTACGGCAGTAAGTCCTATTTCAAAATCGAACCCCTCGCCGTCGCCGTTGCGCGCAAAACCGGCGGCCGTCCGGTGCGGGTCGTTCAAAGCGTCACCGAGTCGATGCTGACAACGCGGCGCCATTCGGCGCGGCTGCGCATCAAGACCGGCGTCAAACGCGACGGCACTCTGATCGCGCGCGAAGCCGAAGTGTTCATGGACACCGGCGCCTATGCCGACAACGGACCGCGAGTGGCGAAACGGGTGATCAGCCGCATGCTCGGCCCGTACAAACTCGACCACTGCAAGATCGATGTCGTGGCGTTCTACACCAACACCGTGCCGGCGGGTTCCATGCGCTCCATCGGTGGACCGCAATCGATCTGGGCTTTGGAATCGCACATGGATACGATTGCCAGTCGCCTGGACATTGAGCCGTTGGAATATCGTATGCGCTTGTTGCTCAAGCGCGGCGACGTGCTGAAGCCGGGTGCCACGGCGATCGACGCCGATCTGCGCCAGGGTATGCAAGCCGCGGTTGCTCCGCTTGATTGGCAAAGCCGCGGTCGCAGCAAATCGCAAGGCGTGGGTGTGGCCGTCGGCGTGTCCGATTCGGAAGCGATGCCGGTGTCGGTGGCACTGGTGCGTTTGCTCGCCGACGGCAGTGTCATTCTACTCGCCGGCACCACCGAAGTGGGGCAGGGGGCGCGGACCATCCTGAGCCAGATCGTTGCCGAAGAATTATCCATGCCGATCGACCGCGTCAGCATGCGTGGCACCGAGACGCTGACCACGCCATTCGACCGTTCCACCGGCGCCAGCCGCTCGACGACCGTAATGGGCAGCGCCGTCAAAGCCGCCGCCGAGGATTTGCGCGCTCAATTGATTAAAGCCGCGGCCGAAGCATTCAACACGAGGACGAGCATGATCACGCTAGGGGACGGCCAGGCTCGCTATGGCGAGAAACAATTGAGCTATGGCCAAGTGGTTAGCAACTTTTTCGGCATGCCCGGCGGCGAACTGATCGGCCGCGGTTATATGCGTCCCGATGGCGCGTTGGGCAAGACATTTCCATTGTTCTGGGAGACCGGCATGGGGGGTGCGGCAATCTCGCTGGACCGGGAATCCGGCGCGATTACACTGGAAAAGTATGTCACCGTCGCGGATGTCGGTCGAGCGATCAATCCGGTGCAGGCGGAAGGCCAAGACGAAGGCGCGACGATTCAGGGATTGGGCAACGCACTCTGGGAATCCCTCGAATACGACCACGGTCAACCGCTCAACGCCAATCTCGTTGACTACCGAGTGCCGCGCTTCACCGACTTGCCGGAGAGTTTCGAATCCGCCTTGATCGAAAATGGCGACGGCCCAGGCCCCTATGGCGCCAAAGGTATGGGCGAGTCCGGGATAGTGTCCATCGCACCGGCGGTGGGCAACGCGCTGTTCAATGCCACCGGTGTGCGCATTCGCGAGCTGCCACTAACACCCGAGCGGGTTTGGCGCGCTCTGAGTAATGCCAAACTAACCAAGACAGCTAAACCATAACCGTGCGGCGTAAAGCGAAAGGAACGAACCGATGAAAAGAATCAGTGTGACGATCATCTCGATGTTATTGTTAGTGGGCCTACTCTGGCAACCGGTTTCGGCGAAAATTGTCGTCGGCCTGTCGTCCGTAAACGTGGCTTTCCTGCCCGTCTATGTCAGCGAGGCAAAGGGCTTTTTCAAAGATGAAGGGCTGGATGTTCTGCTGGTATTATTCAACGCCGGCGCGACCAATCTTCAGGCACTTATCGGCGGCGATGTGCAGATCATGGGCAGCGCATTCATCGAAACCATCGGCGGCCGCGCCGCCGGCATCGACGTGAAAAACTTTTGGGGTGTCTCCAATATCATGCCGTTCCAACTATATTCCCAGCCGGACTTCACGTCGATGAAGCAGGCAAAAGGCAAACGGTTCGCGATCAGCCGCTTCGGCTCGCTGACGGATTTTTTGACGCGCTCGAGTTTGCGTCACTTTCGGGTGGATGAGAAGGAAGTGACGATTCTCCAGATCGGCAGCACACCGGCGCGCTTCGCCGCCCTATCGGCAAAGGGCGTGGACGCTTCCCTAGTTTGGTTTCCGGTGACGGAGATCGCCAAAGCGCAAGGCTATAATAAGCTTCTCGACCTCAAAGAAGTCTTTCCGGAATGGCCCTATGAAACCTTTGCCGCGAAAGAGAGCTATCTCAGCAAAGAAAGGGATCAAGTCACGAAATTTCTCCGCGCCTATCAAAAAGGCGTAAAGTATACCCATGACAACAAAGCGGATGCGGTAAAGATCATGCTCAAATACGTCAAGCTAGACCCGGCCTACGCGCCGGCGGGATACGACGAATATCGCGATTCATTTCCGCTAAACGGCCAAATCGCCGAGAAAATAATTCCGACGGTGATCGAAGAGGAATTCCGGACCGGCAGAATAAAAAAGAAAGTGACACTCGACGACATGATCGACCGCAGTTTCATCTCCTTGTTGGGGGGCAAATAAGTTTACGTTGGCTCTGACAGTTGTCTTTAATGGCGAGCGTTTTGCGGCGAGCCCAATGTCTTGCCATCGTCGACCAAACCGACCCGGCCGTACACGGTCAATACCATCGCCGAACACCTCGACATGCTGATGGTCTGCCACCATCTCGATCCGAGCATCGCCGAAGACATGGCTAGACTTGCTGCTTAAGATCACCGGCGTCGATCTCTCTCGCTGCCCGTGCTGCCACAACAGGACGATGCTCACCATCGGTAATCTGCCGGCGAGGTCGAGCTTCCCGCGTTGGGATTCCTCATGAACCAGGCTCCATCCCATCTCAGCTCGTGTAACTCGGACTCTGGCGGCTTGGCGCGTGTGTGTCTGGCGCCAGCCCAAATTCACTCTGACGCCGCAGCACAGTGTCGCAATCAGGGAAAAACTATCGCTGTCGATCTCAACGGTCGTCCACTAACCTCTCTATCGCTAACCAAGCGCCCTGTCCGACGGCGCTGCATCCCGTTACAATCCCCATAG
>JBGTCC010000285.1:0-3661 GCA_041749055.1 Thermodesulfobacteriota bacterium
GCGGCGCCGCCGGCAGGGCGAGCAGTGATGTGAGAAGATTCTCTATGTTGGTCTTGTCGGGCTGGCTGGCGCTGGCGTCGTCGCTGAGAGCTTCCTTCAGATTGGCGCTTTCCTTTGCCGCAGCGGCGAAAGTATAGATGCGGTCGCTGTTTCCAGGCGACAGTTGCTTGGTCGTGCTTTCCCTCCAGGGGCGCATGCTCGGCGGCACGCTACGCGAGACATCGTAGGCAAATACCCGTTCTTCCTGGCGCGATTGCTGGCTGGTGGTCTGTGGATCGGCGAGGGTGAGAATCACCAGTGCCAGAATCACTGAGCGTGCCAGCAATACCCACAAACGCCGGTCGCCCAAGCGCAGCCAAATCACTGGCAGCAAAAGTAGTAGCCAGAGAAAATACGGCCTGGCCAATTCGATATTGGCGAGCAGATTTTTCATGAACGTTGTGCCGCCTGGGGTGCGGCGCGCCAAGGTTTGAATAAAGCCATGCGCGGGCTCAAAAACCATTCGAGCAGGAGCAGCGCTAGCGACGCCATTAATAGATAGGGCCAAAAGGAAAACAACACCGACGCCCTGGCGCCAACCGGGCCGCCGCCGCCGATGGAGATGGGCGCCGCTGTGCGCAGGTCGGATTCGCCGCGATCGAGCAAATTGCGGGCGAATCGCTCGCGCTCGCCACCATGGTTCAATTGATAGATGCCCTGGAAAAATGCCCCGCCAAAGAATGCCGCGCCGGGCTTTATGGCGAGGCTTTTGCCGCCCGGCAGGACGATCTGATCGCCGACTTGAACTTTGCCGAGAAAGATCGCCTCGCCGGTGGCTTGGTTTTTGGCGCCGCGGCTGGCGAAAAACCAGTCGAGCAGATTCAAGGTAAACACCGACATGGGCAAATTGTCGCGGCCCAAGTATGGAAACGGATCGAAACCGACGGTGAGGTAACGGACGCCTTGTCTTTCGGTGGCGAATGCCAATGGACCGACTGCGCTATCGATGACAATGTCGCCGGCGGTCTGCGGCTTGAGTGGCCGCGCATAGGTTGGCCGGAACAGGTTAAAGTTCACATAGCGGGTGAGCACATGGGGGTCGCGCCAGTTGGACACCGTCACGTTGTTCACCGGCGCGCCGAGATCGACCAATGAACTGCTTTCCGGCGGCAGAACGAACAGCGCCGCGGTGGACGGCAGCGCCACTGGCGCGGCGAAATGATAAATCTCCAGTCCGTAGCCGGCGCGCTCGGTTTTGGCATAGTCGCTGGGCGCGATGATATCGATTTGCAGGCCGGGGATCGCTTTTAAGCTTTCCAAATCCCGCGGCCGCGGGGTAATTCCCAGTACGCGCAGATTGCGCGATGCCGATGCCACGGCGAAGCGCTGGTTGTCGACGGGCAAAGCATCGCGGTTGGCGATCTCGGCTTCGTAGGTGGGATGTTCGGCAAATCCTTCGAAGGAAGCTGTCGCGGTCTTGCCTGTGCCGACGACGATGTCGCGGTGCGCCAGTTCGGCACCGCTCCCCTTCAGAAGAATTTTTATTTTCTCATCACGTTCCGAGTAGTTGGCGACTTCGACCAGGGCTTCCAAGCGGGCGTTGGCGAGGGACGAACGCTGTACGTCAAAAGCTGTCAACGCGAAATTAGCGTGGGGCTGCCCCACGGTGATCACGCGCGCCTCAGCGCTTTGGCCGCGCGCCGGGCGATCGGTAATCAGATAGACCCTTTCGTATTTGAGCTGACGCGCCAGCTGCGACATCACAGTGCCGTAATCGATCGGCGGTTCGCCCAAGTCGTAGGGCGATAGCTTGCTGACGATGCCCGTGGCTTCGCCGGGCGAGAGCGATGCGGCGTGGACTTTTTCCAGCCTCGGTGTGGTTAGATAGAGATCGACTTTGCCGCCGGCACCGAGCTCCCCGGCGAGCGCGTTGGCCCGCGCTTGCGCCAGCGAAAAGCGCGTCTTGCCGTCTTCCAAGGCCTGCATGCTCGCGGAATTATCCAAAACGATAGCGATGTTGGTGGGCTGGATCGAAAACACCGGCTCGCTCAAGGCGATAACCAACAGGGCCAGCAGCAACAGTTGGAGAAAAAATATCGGTGGTAAATTGATCCGCCCCCAAGGTTTGGCGCTGGCCGTTTCGCCCGCCTCGATAAATAGCAGCAAGCTCGAAAACGCCATGCGCTGGGGTTTGCGCCGGATCAGATACGGGATCAGCAATAGCGGTAGCGCCAAGAGACCGAACAGGGCGGTGGGATTCAAAAATTCCATGGGCTATTTAAACAGGCCGATGGCTGGCAAAGTGGCGAAGACGAAGTCGCTGAGATCGCGATCGGTGACATAGAGGGAGTAATGGATGCCGCCCTGATGGCAGAAGCTGCGCAGCTCGGCGTTGTGGTGAGCCAGCTTAGCCTGATAGTCCTGGCGCGCTTGGCCGTTCCATTGATATTTGATCTCCTGCTCGGTTTCGCTGTCAACCAAGGCCAAGTTGCCGTTGGGAAAGCGCGGATCGACTTCATGGCGCGACAGAATTTGAATGACGGCGATATCGAGATTGAAGGCGCGCAGTATATTCAACCCCGGCTGATAGGACGCCGCCGGCATCAGAAAATCGGAGATCAAGATGGCTTTGCCCGGCCGGCGCATTTTTTTCAAATGGTCGGCCAATGCGGGTGCCAGTTGCAGGGCGCCGCTTGGGGTTACCGAGGTGGCGAAGTTGACGCAGTCGGTCATGCGCCGCCGGCCGCGATAGAATGGCGTAGTGTTGGCGCGGCTGTTCTCTTGCAGCAGGTGCAGCTTCACATGGTCGTGATTGGCGAGAACTACATAGCTCAGCGCCAGACCCACATGAGTCGCCGGCAAAAATTTCAGCTCCCGCGACGGGTAACCCATGGACGCACTGGCGTCGATGAAGACGTAGGCGAACAGGTCGACCTCCTCGCGAAAGAGTTTGACGTAGAGCCGGTCGGTGCGTGCGTAAATCCCCCAGTCGAGATAACGCAAGTCATCCCCCGGTGCGTAACGACGATAGTCGGCGAACTCCAAACTAGTGCCGCGTCGCGGTGATGAGTAGCTACCGGTATGGCTGCCGAGGAACTCTTTGCGCGTGCGCAGGCGGAGAATTTCCAGCTGAGTCAAGAACTGCGGTGTGAAAGGGCTCGGTAACATGTTCGCTAACTAGCTTACTCGACGTAGGCGATGGGGTCGACCGCGCCGGCTTGGTCGAATCCTTTGACGCGCAGCTGGCAGCTATCGCATAGGCCGCAGGCGCGGCCATCTTGGCTGGGGTCGTAGCAGCTCCAGGTCAGACCAAAGTCGACGCCGAGCGCGATGCCTTTGGTTATGATGGCGGCTTTTGTCAGGTGCAAAAGCGGCGCGTGGATTCTCAACCGGCTTTTGCCCTCGACGCCCGCCTTGGTAGCGAGGTTGGCCATGGCTTCAAAAGCGCGGATATATTCCTCGCGGCAGTCGGGGTAGCCGCTGTAGTCGAGCTGATTGGCGCCAAAGAAAATGTCATGGGCGCCGATACGTTCCGCCAAGGCGAGGCCGAAGGACAGAAAAATCGTGTTGCGCGCCGGCACGTAGGTCACCGGGATGCCCTGGGAGATTTCCGCCTTGCTGCGGCTTTTGGGCACTTCGATTTGATCGGTGAGTGCCGAGCCGCCGATGGCGCGCAGGTCGA
>JBGTCC010000286.1:0-4881 GCA_041749055.1 Thermodesulfobacteriota bacterium
GCGCGGCCCACTTCGGCCGCGACCGGTTCGGTTAGCCAGCCATAGAGCTGCTGCGCCGCGTGCAAGGCCGGCAGGAGCGCCGGCCGGCCTTGCGGCGCTAAATCGGCAAGTATCGATCGCAGGGGAATGAGTTCGCTATCAGTCATCGGATATTCCAGGGAGATGTCTCATTACAGGCCTTGCCTGTTCTGGTTTAGTGGCGCTGATGAAGAGGATCGTGCCTCAGTTGACAGCACTCTGCAAGCCACCGTTGAGAAATGAAAATAGGTCGCGAGGCGGGTAAATTCGGAGTCGCCACGAAGGGCACGAAGGTAGAGGCGAAAATTCTTTCGCCCCGACCATTGCTGCGACCTACGGATGGTACGGATAGTCGAGTGCGGCTTGCTTCATCTGCGCGTGCAGATCGACCATGGTCATGGCGCAGTATTCCAAAGTATAGCCGGCGCGGAATTCGACGCTCTCCTGCAAGGCGCGGGTGAGCACGGTGCGGTTGAACGCGCCATGGCCCATAGCTTCTTCGTCGCTGTCGCCGAGCTTGTGGGTGTCCATGTCCGCTTCTTCATGGGTGGAAAAGTAGATCGCATCTTTCTTGCTGAAGCCGTAGTGGGTGGTCAGCGCGGTGAACCACTGGCCCGACCACATCGATAACGATTCCTCGAAAACATGCAGGCCCCAGAGTTCGACGATGGAGCCGTCGATGAAAATCTTATGGCAAAAATCATTGATGGCGCGGGCCGCCGGCAGGTAGGGATCTTCGAGCATCTCTTTTTTGTTCAAGCCCATCTTCTCGGCGGTTTGCAGCAGCACCAGTACATGGCCCGGCGCTTTCGGCGAGATCAATTCGTCGGCGATCTTGGCGCAGAACGGTCCCAATAAATCGAAATGGCGCACGAAGAACGGCAGATGGGTGTAGTAGGAAACCGCGTTGAGCCCGTTGACTTCCATCGAGAAATGGCCCCAGTTCTTAAAAAACTGGCGCATCGCCGGCAGCGGCAGCGTGCCGTCGCGCAGCTGGGTCATAAACGCGCCTTTGTAGATCTTTTCATGGGCATACTTGTAGAGCGCTTTATACAAATAATCGACATAATCCTTGGCTTCTTGCTCGCTAAATTTCTCGCCCGCTTTGGGTTCTTTCATGGTGCCAACTCCGATCTGGGACAGGATTCAGTAAAGGCATCTGTTATCATTCGAATTTTTTAGAGTCAAGGTAAGTGGCTGAATTGCAATGGCATTAAGGTGTGACTAAGATGATGCCATGGCCAGCCAAGCGAGCAAAAGTTTAGAGACCTTTGTCAATCCGCGGCCGGAGCGCGACTTTTCGATCAATATGGAGTGTCCCGAGTTTACTTGCGTCTGTCCCAAGACCGGCCAGCCCGACTTCGCCACCATCCGGATTACCTACGTGCCGGATAAGATTTGCCTGGAGCTTAAAGCGCTGAAACTCTATCTCTGGTCTTATCGAAACGAAGGCGCCTTTCACGAAGCCGTCACTAACCGGATCCTCGACGATTTGGTCGCCGCCTGCCAGCCGCGCAAGATGACCGTGGTCGGCGATTTCAACGTGCGCGGCGGCATTCATACTACGGTGACCGCCACCTACCAGCAGCCCTAGCCGGGATCTTTCTCACAACCGCTACGGTCGCGGTGAAATTTCTGGCCGCTGTATAAGCTGTGAGTAAGTTGTTCACAAGTTGTTCTTAAATTTATCCGAGTGGCCGGGTCGCCTCGGTCAAGAATCGTTTTGACCGTTTTGCCCAAAATCCGGGCGAAAGGTTTGCCAGCATTGATTCCGCCAAAGGGGCAGAATTTTTTCTTGTTTTTTAGTTTTTTTAAAATAGATTCGTGAAACAAAATTTTTCTGTTATGGTCATCGGCAGTGACCCCGTATTGCGAAGCGAAAACCATCCATGGCTGCCTTAGAAGATAATCTGCGCAAGATTCCACCGCAAAATCTGGAGGCGGAGTCGTCGGTCTTGGGCGGCATCTTGTTGGAGAACGAAGCGATCAATGTGGTGCTGGAGACGCTGCGCCCGGAAGACTTTTACCGCGAGTCGCACCGCCGGATCATGCGCGCCATGATCGAGATCACCGACCGCGGCGAGCCGGTGGATCTGATCACCCTGAGCGAGTTTCTTAAAACCAAGAACGAACTGGAATCGGTGGGCGGCAGCGCTTACCTGGCGTCGCTGGCCGATTTCGTGCCGACGGCGGCCAACATCGCCTTCTATGTCCGGATCGTTCATGAGAAGGCGATTTTGCGCAATTTGATTTCGACGGCCACCGAGATCGCCACGCGCGGCTACGACGAGCAGGGCAATGTCGATGAGTTTCTCGACACTGCCGAAAAAGTCATCTTCGACATCTCTGAAAAGAAAATAAAGCAGTCCTTCGTCGCGGTCGGCGATATGATCACCGAGACGCTCAAGACCATCGATAAGCTTTACCAACGCAAGGAAATGATCACCGGCGTGTCCACCGGTTACGACGACTTGGACAAGATTACCGCTGGATTGCAGCCTTCGGAGTTGATCATTGTGGCCGGGCGGCCCGGCATGGGCAAAACCGCCTTTGCCCTCAACATCGCCACCAACGCCGCCTACACCGGCGTCGGCGCCGCGGTGTTTTCGCTTGAGATGGGTAAGGAACAATTGGTTTTGCGCATGCTTTGCTCTGAAGCGCGGGTCAATAGCTCGAAAGTCCGCTCCGGATACTTGGGCGAGCGCGACTTCCCCCAGCTCGCCAAGGCCGCCGGCAAGCTCCACGAGGCGCCGATCTATATCGACGACACGCCGGCGATATCGGTGTTGGAGCTGCGCGCCAAAGCGCGCCGTTTGGTACGCGACCGGTCGAAAAAAGTCGGCCTCATCGTCGTCGATTATTTGCAGCTCATGCGCGGCATGGGTAACGCGAACAACCGTGAGCAGGAGATTTCAGAAATATCCCGGTCGCTGAAAGCCCTCGCCAAAGAACTCTCCGTGCCGGTGATCGCGCTGTCGCAGCTCAACCGGCGCCTAGAAGACCGTTCCGAGCGCCGCCCGCAGATGTCCGACCTGCGCGAGTCCGGCGCCATCGAGCAGGACGCCGACGTGATCATGTTTATTTACCGCGACGAGGTCTACAACAAAAACAACGACGATGTGAAAGGCAAAGCCGAAGTGATCATCGCCAAACAGCGTAACGGTCCCACCGGCTCCATCGATCTGACATTCATTGGCGAATTCACCCGCTTCGAGAACTACACCGAGCGCGACGAGTACGAAGTTCGCGACGAGATGGGCGAGGCGTAGCGGCATGGCGAGTCGCGCCATGCCGCATTCCAAATTGCAAATTCCAGATTACCGATTTCAAATTGCACTTTGCGGTTTTTCGCGGGGGCTCCAGTTGTTTAAGCTTTGGTTGTTGCTGGCGATCTGCACGTTCCCTGCATCGTTCACTGGCGCCGGCTTTGTCAAAGCGGCGAATGCCCCGGCGTTACTCCTCGCCAATGAGCTCGGTCCGCATGTCGATCCGGCGAAATATCTTGTCAGTGAAAAGTACGACGGCGTGCGTGCGCTGTGGGACGGCAAGGAGCTGCGTTTCCGCAGCGGCCGGTCGGTCAATGCGCCGGCTTGGTTCATCGCCAAGCTGCCGGCCCAGCCGCTCGATGGCGAGCTATGGCTCGGCCGCGGCCAGTTTGAGACACTTTCCGGCATCGTGCGCAAAACCGCACCGCAAGACGAAGAGTGGCGTCGTATCAAATACATGATCTTCGAGCTGCCCAACGCGCCGGGTCTGTTCTTACAGCGTGCCGAGCGCATCAAAGAAATCGTTGCTCAAACCCAGTGGCCACAGCTGGTGGCGGTGAAACAATTTCGCGTCGCCGACCGCGCCACGCTGAAAAAGAAGTTAGATGAAGTCGTCCGCGCCGGCGGCGAAGGGTTGATGCTGCATTTGGCCGATGCTTTATACGTGACCGGCCGCAGCGATGCGTTGCTCAAGTTAAAGCCGCTGCAAGACACCGAAGCCGTGGTGATCGACCATGTTCCCGGCAAGGGCAAATACACCGGAATGATGGGCGCGCTGCGTGTGCGCACGCCCGAAGGTAAAGTGTTTCTGATCGGCACGGGGTTCACCGATGAAGTCAGAAAAAAACCGCCGCCGGTGAGTGCAACGATTACTTACACATACCGCGGTCTGACCAAGACCGGCGTGCCGCGTTTTGCCAGTTATCTGCGCGTGCGGGAGGTGTTCTGATAGCGGCCGGACGGCGGTGTCAGGAACGATAGGGAGGCTGCGATCACGGTCTGTCATTTCGACCGCAGGGAGAAATCTTTCTTCCGTATGTAAAGTTATTGCTTTTTGTTCGATTCGTTTTCGTACCAATGTTCATGCAACGACCAGCCTTCGCATTTCAAGCACGCCGTCCAACGCCATCGATGGTCACAACCGAGACAGCGACCACGCGTGGTGAACGTGTTCCAGCAGGTGCCGCACCCATCATCGAAGTATTCCGGATGGCCACAAGGCCCGCAGAACCAACGGTGCGACGGTTTCGGTTGCCACTTGCAGAGTGGACAACGGATGCGGCTGAAATCGGGAGCCTCGCCTCGTAGCGTAAGAGGTTTTTTCGTAACCGAAATTGTCGGCGGCGCGTTCTGTAGCAACTGCCATGGGCTCAGCGAATAGCCGACGAAGAAATTTCTAATCAGTTTTGTTGAGTTGTGAGCTAGAACAAGAGTCTCCTTTGATTGGTCTCTTCTGCATCTCTCTCGATCGGGTAACGCTTCCGGTGAGCGGCGGCTGCGAGCGAATGCGAAGCAGCGGTCTGGTCGAACGTGTTCTTAGCCAGGCGACTCTGTCCGCTTTCCGACCAGAGCAGCAAATTCCTCTCGCGTTCGGTCT
>JBGTCC010000287.1:0-4844 GCA_041749055.1 Thermodesulfobacteriota bacterium
ATTCCGGCGGCATATTTTCAAGCAGTAAATTTTCCCGAGTAACGAATCCGAAGCGCGCATAATATTCGGGCTCACCGAGTAACACACAGCCTTGCGCATGGATCGCGCACAGAGACTCCAACCCGGCGAGAACCAAACGCGAGCCGATGCCGGATATCTGATAACTCGGCAGTACCGCCAGCGGAGCCAATCCGTACCAATCACAGAAACTCCCAGCGATCGTCACCGGCGAGAAAGCCACGTGACCAACAACCTGCCCACCGACATCGGCGACCAGCGAAACCGTCAGTGCCTCACATTCACGCAATCGCTCGACCAGCAACTGTTCGGTTTGATTGCTATGTGCAAGATCGGCGAAGGCCGCAACAATGACTTTACGGATCGCCGCAACGTCAGCAGCTTGCTCAGCTCGAATAACCACCTCTGCCGTGGGCATCACTCTAGTCGGTCGCTCCCGTACAATTATTTGAGCCGGTCAAAAAACTTCTCCTTTTCCAACTCCTGCAACAAGCTCAGATCGATAAACTGTTCCGCTTTGGCATTGGCGGCTTGCGGCATGCTCTTGTACTCATCGAGCACCGCGCGCACTTCATCGAGGGTTGGATAGGGGCGAGCCTGAAAGAATTTGACGGCGTAGCGGTAGCCGTCTTCGAGGACATCGGCGTCGTTGATGCGCATATATTTTTTCAGAACATTGATGGCGAGGCTCTTTTGCGTGCGGATGGCGTGAATACCCTCGATCTCGCCACGAATGAAATTCAGCGCCGTGGCACGCTGGCGCTGAATGAAGCTTTTAGTCGATGCGATCGCCACCGCGGGATACTTGTAGTCGAGAGTTTCGAAATCCAACAGCTCTCTAAAACCGGCCTTTTTCGCCACCGTCAGAGCCGGGGGCGAAATCGCCCCGCCCGAGATCGCTCCCGCCTTCATCGCCGTCACCAATTCGGGAATGCCGCCGATCTGCACGATGGTGACATCCTTGGCGGGATCGAGACCGAGCTTGCGCAGATAGCGCCGGATCACCAAATCGCTGAGCGCGCCGAAACGGCTCACACCCAAACGTTTCCCGCGCAGATCGTCGGCCGATTTTATATCCGGTGTCACCACCAAACTCTGCGGGATGATCGGCACCAGGGTCAATACATTGACCGTGTCCGCCCCCGCCAACGCCGCCTGGATGGTGCCGTTGCCGCCGAGCTGGATCATCGGCGCTTCGCCGGCGATCAACGCCGAGGTGATCGTCGAGGCGCTGCGAATCAAAATCAAGTCGACATCCAGTCCATACTTTTTGTAGAAACCGCCGTCCTGGGCGATCCAAGTCGCCAGCGACCAGGAGCTTTCGGCCGAGTAGGCGGCGCGCAGTTTGGTCAACTGCGCCGAGACACCAGGTGCCAGGGCAAGGGTCATGAAGAGTAGCAAACCAATGAAACGTGATAATAGCAGTCCCATATCGCCTCCGGGTTAATAACCTTCCGGCCAACTCACCTCGACCCCGAGTTTTTGTTCCCGCGCTCGGCGTAGAATCAATTCGGCAATTGCCAGCTCGGCAACGCCCTGGCCACCATTGTTTTTGAATACCGTAATGTCGGCGTCGCTCTGTCTTCCAATTTTCTCGCCGCTGACGATTTCTCGCAACTCCGCGATCGCTGCCCAGCTAAGTTGTCCCGCTTGAACTTGATCATAGACATCACCCTGCTGGTCCTGGCACGCCAACTCGCGCGAAGCGATACCGATCAGCGTCGCGCGAATTAGCGTTTCATCGTCGAGCTCGCGGCGCTTCTGCGCGATGACTCCCGCGTCGACCATGCCGACGTTGCTGCCGACGATGGAAGTCACATGCATACCATCGCGCAGCCACTGGCCGGAGAACACCGGCACATTGGTATTGGTCGCGGCGAGGACGATATCCGCGCCGGTCATGGCCGATCTCACGTCGTCAACCGCAACGACGTCGAGTTGCAGCGCCTGCGCCATCTCGGCGGCAAATTCTTCACGGTGTGCACGAGTCGGGCTGAAAACCGAAACTCGTTCGAAGCGGCGGATCGCCGTCATGGCGAGCAAGTGACTGCGCGCTTGCTTGCCGGAGCCCAACAAAAGCAGTTCGCTGGCATCGCTTCGGCACATCCATTTGGTGCCGACGGCGCTGATCGCCGCGGTCATCAGATCGGATGTTCTGAGCGGCACGCCTTCTTGGCTCAAGCCGCGTCGGGTCGATGACAGGATGATCGCCGCGGGGGCAGCGTTCGCGGTATCGAACAGCACATCGACCAGTGGGCTCCGTGACGGATAGGTCTGGACGCCGCCACTGATTGCGAGAATCTCGCTCTGGATGCGCAAGCCGATCACGCCACGCGACGGCAGGGCCGCTGGCATCGTGTTTAACCGCGCCGCGCCGAAATGAAGCCGGCGCCGGGTAAGATTGATCTCGGGATGCTTTCCCCAATCAGCGAAAGCGTTCTCCACCGCGTCGACCGCCTCAGCCATCGACAATAAGCCTTCCACTTCCTCGGGACGTAAAATTAACATGGTTGTCGCTCTTTCACTGCCGGTAAAGCCGCTCAGGGCCAGGGCATAAAAACTACGCCAACCCGTACAAGCGGCGCGCATTCTCGCAAAGAATTTTCTCTATCACCGTGGCTGCAACATCTTCCCTTGCGCGCATATTCCTGACGAAGTCCGGCTCCTTCGACGGATCGTTGTGGCCATAGTCGGAGCCGATGACGATATGCTCCTCGCCGATGTAGTTGAGCAGGTGCGGCAACTCTTCGTCCGCTTCGCAGGCGATCCAGAAACGGTACTCGCGGAAAAACTCCTGTGGATCTTTCGTCTTGAAATCCGGGCGGGCGGAGCGGCGCAGCACATGCCAGATATAGGGCACCCAGCTCGCCGCCGCCTCGATGAAGCCAAAGCGCAGTTTGGGAAACAGTTCGGGAATCCGGTTGGCGACGAGATCGCGGAACGCCACCACCGGCAGGACTCGATTATGGGCGAAGGTGTGATTGCGCTCGACGTCGAAGGGCTGCATCAAGTGCCGGCTGCCCGAGCCGGTATGAATGCAAATCGTCAGATCGAGTTGCTGCGCTAACGCATAGATTGGGTGAAGCTGTGGATTATCGAGGGTCAGATTGCCTTCCATGCCGCGAAAAAACACGCCCACCGCGCCCTGCTGCTTGGCCCACTTCATCTCTTCCAGCGACGCTGCGATATCGCGCAGCGGCAAGATCACCACCCACTTGAGTCGATCTGCGGCCTTTGCACAGGCGTTGGCGACGAAGCGGTTATACGCCCGGCAAAGCGCCACATCCAACTGCGGTTCATCGGTGAGATAGACCAGAAACAAGGTCGGATAAATCACCTGGACCTCGACGCCGATCTTGTCCATGTCCTGCAAGCGCGCCAAAGGATCGGTCAACTCGCGCACGGCCAGATGAATATCGCCGCGCCCGGACTCTTTCTTCTGCGCCGACGGCGTAATCAGACTAAAACTCGCCTTCCCCGCGGGCTTAGGGAAAATCTCGCCGTCGATCAGCCAAAAAGCATTGCGCTCGCCGTACCAAGTATCATCCGGAATACGCGCCAACACCGGCCGGCGCGGATACATTTCTTTATCGATAAAACCCCACATCGCCTCCGACTCAGCGATATGGGTGTCAGCGTCTAGGACTCCAACCATCTTCTAACTCCTTTAACTCCGTTAAAGCCGTTCAACCAATGCCCGTCGATACATCCTCAGGACCCTGAGGTTCTCGAACGGCGCTCCGCCACACCGGCCGTCGACTGGGGCGATACGACAAGTGTAAGTCACAACAAGCTTGTCAATCCCATCGCTTTACCCTGCCCACTTAACCGGTTTACAGCAAGCCCTGGAGCGGCTATACCAATCTAGTAATCGACGTGTCAATCAAACCAGGAGATCGCTCATGATTTTTCTCACCAACGAACAGATAGAACAGGTTCTCGACATGAAGACCTGCATCGACGCCATGGAAGACGCCTATCGAGAGCTCAACGAGCTTAAAGCCGGCTATCGCCCGCGCATCGACTTCTACGTGCCCAACGAGCCGCATTACTACCGTTGGGGCACCATGGAGGGCGCGTCGCGCAAGCTGGGTATGTTCGCGATCCGCATGAAGTCGGACATGCTCGCCTGGGAAAATCAGGACGGCTTCATGGTCGAAGACAAGTATTGCATGGAGCGCGGCACCTACTGCGGCTTGATCTTTCTCACCAGCACGCGCAACGGCGAGCCGCTGGCGATCATGAACGACGGCTATTTGCAGCATATGCGCGTCGGCGCCTGCGCCGGCCTTGGGACAAAATATCTCGCGCGTAAAGACTCCAAAGTCATGGCCATGATCGGCTCCGGCGGCATGGCACGCACCTACGCCGAAGCGATCAAACATGTCCGGCCGCTCGAAGTCATGCGCGTGTTCAGCCCGACGAAAAAGAACCGCGAAGCCTTCGCCGCCGAGATGACCGAGAAGTTCGACATCGAAGTGATAGCCGTCGACTCGCCGGAGAAAGCGCTCAAAGGCGCCGACATAGTTTCCCTGACCACCGATTCGCTCATCCCGGTGATCAAGGCCGAATGGCTCGAGCCCGGCATGCATATCAACAACGTGCGCAACAACGAAGCCGGGCCCGACGTGCTCGCCCGCGCCGACGTGCGCGCGCGCTTGGGGACTTCGACGCTTTACGCCGACCGCAATGCGCCCGAAGTCGTCACCGGCAGCGACGGCATGTTCGGCTTCATCGCCGGCAGCCCGGAGGAAAAGATAAAGATTCCTTCCTCGCCGCACCATGAGATCGATAATCCCAATATCGGCACGGTCCCCGACATCATG
>JBGTCC010000288.1:0-5127 GCA_041749055.1 Thermodesulfobacteriota bacterium
CGCATCGGCGTCAAGTTGCTGCAAAAAAGATTGAACATCGCCATGCTGTTCGTCACCCACGATCAGATTGAAGCGCTGAGTTTATCCAATCGCATCGCGCTGATGAATTTCGGCGTGGTCCAGCAGCAAGGCGATCCACGATTACTCTATGAAAAGCCGGCCAATGAATTCGTCCGCGACTTTGTCGGCAGGACTCTGCTTTTCAAAGGCAAGGTTCAAAGCGGCAATCCGTCGGGACAAGTGGCCATCGCTCTCGAAGGCGCGCCCGATTGCGTGGTCTTCGGCCGCACCTATAATCCCGCTGGCATCGAAACCGGCGCCGCCGTTTATATCGGCGTGCGCCCGGAAGACGTTGAGATCCTACCGGCGAAGGGATCAACGCCGCCGTCTGGAATGATCGGCGGCACCGCCCAAGCAGCGTTGTTTATCGGCGAGCGCATCGAGTACCAGGTCGAAGTCGCAGGCCAGGGCGAAGTGTTAGTTTACGGCGAACGCCATCGACCCATCGACGAAGGCAATAAAGTCTGGCTCAAACTGCGTCCCGACGGCCACAGCGCGTGGTCATCGGACTGGTCGCTTAAACAAGATTGAAGGAAAGGGAAGTTATGAACAATCTACGAAAATCTGCCAACAAGTATTTGCCACGAGCGCGGCGATCGGTCCGATTCAACGGATTACTCCTATCAGTCCTCCTCCTGCTAACCGCTACCGCCGCCTTCGGCGCTGCCGCGCCGGCCAACTTCGAGCAGGAATGGTCCAAGCTCATCGCCGCGGCGAAGCAAGAAGGCACGATCCTGATCGCTTCCGGCGGCGCGCCGTCGCGCCAGTACCGTCCGGTGATGGATGCGTTCTCGAAAAAATTCGGCATCACGGTCGAAGTCTCCACCGGCAATGCCACCGACACGGTCAACCGCGTCCTGGCCGAACGTAAAGCCGGCAAGTTCACCGTCGATGTCGCCTTGATCAGCTCCCGCGAGAACAACCAGCGGCTGGTGCCTTCCGACTCCTTAATTCCCTTCGCACCGTTGCTGATCCAACCCGAAGTCATCGACAAGTCGGCCTGGTATATGGGCCGCCACTGGTACGCCGACAAATTTTCCAAGTTCACCTTCATCTATCACGCCACCAAGGAAGACCAGTACGAGAGTTGGTACAACACCGACAAGATCAAAGATACGGAAATCGTTACCATCAAAAAACAATCGGATTATTTCGACCCCAGATGGAAAGGCAAAATCGCCGGCCAGGGCATGGGCGATCCTTCCGGTATTCGGCAAATGATCGACAGCTATTTCGAGCCGGACCGCGGCCAGGAATGGGTCAAGACCTACCTGCTCAACGCCGGCGTGACCTTCAGCGACGACCGGAGAATTCTCGAAACCTGGCTGGTCGGCGGTAGGTTTCCGCTCTACGCGGTGTCCACCGGCAGCGAAGAGCTCGCCATCTTGGCGAGGAAGGGACTGCCGATCAAACAGGTACTGTTGCCCAAACAGGCAGCGCTGATTCGCGCGGGCGGTTCCGGATGCTGCATCTCGGCGTTCGCCAACCCGCAGCATCCCAACGCCGCCAAGCTGTTCATCAACTGGTTCCTGTCCAAAGAAGGCCAGACGCTAACCCACACGATGATTCCCGCCATCGACCGTTCGTCGCTGCGCAACGATATCCCGATCGGCGAAGTCGTGGTCGACCAGCGCCGCGTACCGGGAAAAGAGTACGGCTTCCCCGACGCCGACCCGGCCATGGGCGCCAAACAGGAAGAAGCGCAAAAGTGGGTTTATAAAATCTGGGAGACAAGGCAGAAATAACAACGAATAGTTCCAAAGGTTCCAGTTGCTAACGACAGCAATCGATCGAGACCACTGGAACGATTGGAACCACGGAACGGCTGGAACTATTAATCGCCCGTGGAACGATCTCCAACACTAGATCAGCTTAGTATCGCGCCAACAATTCCCGCGCCTCGCCTGACCCGCGGCCATTTCATCATGGCGGCGGTCTTGGTCGTGCTCGGCTACTTTCTGCTATGGCCCGTGCTGCTGTTATTGATCAACAGCTTCAACGCGGCGAACGACTGGTTCGTCGAGCCGCGCACCTGGGGCACCAAGCATTGGCACAATGCTTTTCAGCGCGCCGGCTTGATCGCATCACTGGGCAACTCGCTGCTGATTTGGTCGCTCACCGTAGCGATCAGCTTTCCCGTCGGCGTCGCCATCGCTTGGCTGCTGGCGCGCACCAAGATCCCGTTCAGCCATACGATAGAATTTCTGTTTTGGGTCTCTTACATGGTGCCGAGCCTGCCGACGACAATCGCCTGGATCACCCTGCTCGATCCCGACATCGGCATGATCAACGTCGGCTTGAAAAACCTCTTCGGCCTGGAGCAAGGACCGTTTAATATTTTCAGCGTGCCCGGCATCGTCTGGGCCAATTTGATGGGGCACGGCATCTCGATCAAGGTCATGCTGCTAACCCCAGCCTTCCGCAACATGGACTCGACGCTCGAAGAAGCCGCCAGGGTCGGCGGCGCGAGTAATCTGCGCACGCTGTTTAAAGTCACCCTGCCGCTGATGATCTCGCCGATGATGATGGTGTTCGCCTTGCAGCTGCTGCGGGTATTCCAATCGTTTGAAACGGAATATCTGCTCGGCATGCCGTTCGGCTTTTTCGTCTATTCGACCAAGATTTTCGCTCTGGTGCGCAACCAAGTGCCCAACTACGGCGAGGCGACGGTGCTGGCGAGTCTGACGCTGGCAATCATCGTCTTAATCATTCCGCTGCAACGCTGGATCTTGGAGCGGCGCCGTTACACGACGATTACCGGCAGCTTTCGCCCCGGCCTGATCGATCTCGGCAAGGGGAACACCATCGCCTGCGCCATCCTGGCCACGCTCCTGGCGCTGCTCACCATCGGTCCCATGGTGATACTTGTCCTCGGCAGTTTCATGCAGCGCATCGGCTACTTCGTTTTGGGCTTCACTCTTGACCACTGGCGCCTGGTGCTCACCGATCCGGTGTTCGTCAAAGCGCTGCGCACGACGCTAACGCTGGCGCTCACCGCGGCGCTGCTGAGCCCGCTGATTTTTTCCGTGCTCGCCTATATTCTCGTGCGCACGAAATTGCCGGGACGCTCGGCCCTCGATTTGATGATCTGGAGCGCCGGCGCCATCCCCGGCATTCTCGCCGGCTTGGGGCTCTTGTGGATGTTTATCGGCACGCCGGGTTTGAACGCGCTCTTCGGCACCATCTGGGCGCTCATCATCGTTGTCATCCTGCAAGGCAAAACCACCGGCGTAAATATCATGAAAGGCGTCCTCGTGCAGGTCGGCGCCGACATGGAAGAAGCCGCGCGGGTCTCCGGCGCCGGCTGGATCAGAACCTATTGCAAAATCTGGCTGCCGCTCTTGATGCCGACTTTGGTGCTGTTGGCGGTAATGAACTTCGTCACCGCCGCCGGCGCCACCAGCAGTATCATTTTACTCGCTTCGCGCGACACCATGACGCTGTCGCTGATGGCCCTGGAGCTCTCCGCCAACGCCGTCAGCAACCGCGAAGCCGCCAGCATCATCAGCATCTTCATCATCGCTTTCACCGTCACCGGCGCGCTGCTGGTGCGCTACTTCGGCCGCCGCTTCGGCGTGCGCCACGATATCCATGCCGGCCCCAGCGGCAACACACCGGCCGCGGTGTGAATCGGCATTAGCCGCAGAAGGAAATACGATACCCACCACGACGAGCACGAAGGACACGAGGGTAGTAAGCAGAAGCCGTGTCCGTGAGGTGAAGTAGTTTCTTGACCTTTCCAGTAATAAGCCGCAATTAGCAAGAATGATCGCTTCGCCGCCGCGCGCCCTGCGCTTCCTCTTCATCGCCCTCGCCGGCCTATCGCTGCTTCTCGGCACCGGGATCGGCGTGGCCCGCCTCGGCTTTGCACTGCCGCTGCCCAGTCCTGCCATACTCTCACTGCACGGCCCCTTGATGGCCATCGGCTTCTTGCTGACGTTGATCGGCTTGGAGCGCGCCGCCGCGCTGGATCGCTGGTGGTTTTACGGCGTACCGCTGCTGAGCCTCTCGAGTGTGCTCTCCCTGCTCCTCGGACTGCCGGCTGTTGTCGCGGCATTTTTCGCCACCAACGCCGCTTTACTGCTCACGTGGTTCTTTGTCGATCTTTACCAACACCACCATGAAGATCATTTCATCATGATGGTGATGAGCGCCGCGGTGCTCTTCAGCGGCAATCAGCTTTGGCTCACGGCGCTGCCGATCCACCGCATCGTTCCCTGGTGGGCCGGGTTTCTAATTTTGCTGTTCGCCGGCGAACGCCTCGAACTGACCCGTGTAGCCAACCCGAAGCCCTATGTCCAAGTTTTATTTCGCGTCGCTGTGATCGTCTTGGTCGTCGGCCTGGCGTTGTCGCCATTTGACTTCCGTCTCGGCATACGCGGCGCCGGCGCGGGCATGGTCGCGCTCGCGCTATGCCTGCTACGCTACGATCTTGCCTGGCAGAGCATCAAACTGCCCGGTTTGGCGCGTTTCATGGCGGTCAGCTTAATCGCCGGATATCTGTGGCTCGCCATCGGCGGTATTTTTTGGATTTGGTTCGCGCGCTTTTTCGGCGCCGGTCCGCTCTATGACGCCATGGTCCATACGGTGTTTCTCGGCTTCGTCTTTTCAATGATCTTCGCCCATGGACCGATCATCTTGCCGGCGATCACCGGTCTGGCGCTACCATTTTACAAACTTTTCTATCTTCATGCCGGCTTATTGCATCTCTCCCTACTCGTCCGCATCGCCGGCGATCTCGCGCTGTTACCAGAGGGCCAGCGATGGGGCGGTATCCTCAGCGCTCTGGCCCTATTGCTATTTCTCCTGAACACGATCCGCGCCGTCGTTGCGGCGCGCTAAGGTTGCTGGCGGAAGCTTGGATTTGCTAGACTGGATTGGTGCGGAAAGCGAACCAGTCCGCGAAACGAACCGAGAGATGGGAGAACTAATGACTTATTACTACCGCGCTTTACCGATTTTGCTGGGATTGATCGTCGCCGCGCCGTCATCCGCCGCCGCCGACATCGGCCAGATCAAGAATGTCAGCGGCGCAGTTTTCATTCTGCGCCAAAACGCCCAGCAGCC
>JBGTCC010000289.1:0-5758 GCA_041749055.1 Thermodesulfobacteriota bacterium
ATTTTGAATTTATTTTGGCTCCGGTTTGTTGCGGTCCGCGGGGCCGCTTTGGATATTCGGATTTCGGATTTGTTTCCAAGGCGTGTTGGCGCGGCCAACTTACGGTAAAAACATATGAGCCTCTACCAAGTGCAAAAACTGATCTATCATGTGAATCGGGATACCGAGCGGCGCGAGCACTATCGCCGAGACGCCGGCGCGTTAAGCGAAAAATACCATCTGACCGAGCAAGAACGCGCTGCGGTTCTCAACGTCGATGTGCGCGCCTTGTACACCATGGGCGTTCACTCGCTATTACTGCGGCCATTTACATTGCTCAACAAAGTCTCCAACGAAGACTATGCCAAAGCGCTGAAAGGATTGGTCTGACCTATGCCGATCGTATTTGCCTGCGCCGCCAGCCATGCCCCTGGAATGACCGCCTGGACCGAAGCCGCGCCCAGGGAGCAAGCTGATAATTTTCTCGGCAGCTACCACCGGCTAGGCGAACGGCTAGCGGCAGCGAAACCGGATACCATCGTCGCCCTCACCGTTGAGCATTGGGCCAATTTTTTTCTCAACAGCATGCCGACCTTTTGCATCGGCCGCGCCGAGCACTACGACGGACCGATTGAAGAATGGTTGCGCATCCCCAAAGCGCGCGTTCCCGGCGATGCCAAACTATCGGCGCAACTGATCGACGCCTGTCTCGACAGCGGTTTCGATCCGCTGTTCTCCGACGAGCTCTTATTCGACCACGCGACGTTTTTGCCCATGCATTTCTTGAACCCCGACATGACGCTGCCGGTAGTGCCGGTGATCATCAACGCCTTGACCCCACCCATGCCGACGGCCAAACGCTGCTTCGCCTTCGGCGAGTTTCTCGGCAAGGTCCTTCAGAAAAGCGAGAAACGAATCGCCCTCATCGCCACCGGCGGACTATCCCACTGGCCCGGCGAAGCACAGCATGGCCGGATCAATATACCGTTCGACAAAAAGTTTCTGGAGCATCTCATCACCGGCGATCACCATCAACTGACCGCCTACAGCCACGACGAGATCAACAGCGAAGCCGGCTCCGGCGGCCACGAAATCAGAACCTGGATCGCCCTCGCCGGGGCGGTGCAGAGCTGGAAAGCAGAACTGGTGGCCTATGAACCGGTCGTGCCCTGGGCGACGGGATGTGGGCTCGTTGCATTCAATCCGTAGTAACTTTATTTTCGGCGAGCTCTGCGGCCGCTGTGATGAACCAAGATTAGGATTTGCACCGCTGAGACGCTGAGGACACCGAAAAAATACATCATACCGATAGGGGTAATTCATGCCGGAATTTTTTTTGCGCCCTTTGCGTTTTTTGCTGCTAATCTGGAGCGACCACAATGAAATTCAGCATCCACAGCCTGCACGGCGGCGTTAAGAATATCGACGAAATCCATAGGCGCGCGGTGCGCGCCGAAGAGCTGGGATGGGACGGCATCTTCCTCGGCGAGAGCCATCTGAGTTCCATCGACTCCTTTCAAACCCTGGCGAGCTGCGCCATGCTCACGAAGCGTGTGCTCCTCGGCATCGCCGTCACCAACATCGTGTTCCGCCATCCCACCGTGATCGCCGGCGCGGCAGCGTCACTGAATGAGATTTCCAAGGGCCGAGCCATCATGGGTCTCGGCACCGGCGATGGCCCGGTCTACACGCAAGGCTTGAAAGCCATGCCAATGAAGGATTTTGAAGTCGGCATCAAGACCATTCGGAATCTGGTACGCGGCAATGCCGAAACCTTTTCCACCGGCAAAGTCGGTATCGGCTTCAAGATCAGCCAGCCGGCGCCGATTTTCGTTTCCGCCGAAGGCCCCAAAGGCTTGCAGCTCGCCGGCCGCAGCGCCGACGGCGTGATCCTCGGCACCGGCTTCGATCTGCGCGTATATAATTGGGCGAAACAGAACATCCGCGCAGGCGCCACAGACGCGGGACGGCAAGAAGGAGACATCAAAGTCATCGCCGCCGGCATGCTCTGCGTCGACGATGACGGCAACAAAGCGCGCAAGATCGTCCGCAACCGCCTGGCCAACCGCGCCCACCATAATTTTCGCTTCACCTACGAAACCGTACCTTCGGAGGAACTCGACGGCATCAAGCAATTCATGGCCGGCTTCGATGTCATGAAGCCGATGGAAGACCGCGTCGATCCAGATCTAGTGAACGACTATCTAATTCAGCGCTTCTCGATCGCGGGAAGCCCAAAGGAATGCATCGAGCGCATCGAAGAACTAAAAGCTGCCGGTGTCGAACATTTGATGCTCACGCCGGCGCGCACCGTCTACAGTGAAACGGTTGACGCTTTCGCCAAATACGTCATCCCGCATTTTCGCCATTGATCGCGGCTTACCGGTCTGACGATGACTTATAATCTCAATGATGCTCCCAGCCCTGCCTACCTCGCTTTCAGATCGATTCAATCGCGCGAGATATTGTCGATCGTAGAAGTTGCGGATTTCCTTCCACGTGCGCCGGACTTCCTCGTCGATATCGAAGGCGCGCGCGTACTGTAAGACGTCTGGCATCGAAACCAGGCCGGCCAGTTGATCCGATGCACCGACGATCGGCATGTTGCGAATATCCCGGTGGTACATTTGCCCGAGGACTTGTCCGACTAGCTAGACCCTAAGTACTTAAGGACTCTGTATTTTCTTCCTTCTTGAACGGGTTGAACTGAGCGCAGCGGTTGAACGGAATCCATCTGACTGTTGCCTATTGTCTATTCGATTTATTGAACCATCCGAAGTTCGGCACGCGAAACTTCCGGGGCGTGGGATTGTGGAACGGTCCCAGCGTGATAGTTTGTTTGCTATGCGCATCTTCTTGATCCACGTCCGCGATCCGCAGTTTTATGCGCTGCCCGCCGCGACGCGCGCCGCAAATGGCAATATCCGCGTCATGGGCTTTCCTCCGATCGGCATTATGTCTCTCTCCGCCGTCGTCAAACGCGCCGGTCACGAATGCGTCATGTTCGACCAGGCCAATCCCGAAACACCCAACGAGACGATCATCGAAAAGATTCGCCAGCAGCGCCCCGATCTCGTCGGCTTAAGTTTCCTGAGCACGACGAGTTATCCGCACGCCAAAATTCTGGCGCGCCAGATCCGCGCTGCGGACACCCGCGTGCGCCTCGCCTTCGGCGGCGTGTTCGCCACCTTGAACGCCGAGCGCGTCAAACGCCAATGTCCCGAAGTCGACTTTGTCTGCCGCGGCGACGGCGAGCAGTTGCTGCTCGATCTGCTTGAGCGGCTGGACGATCCCGGCAGCGTGGCGGGCCTGACCTGGGAAAAGGACGGCCGTATCATCAGCAACGCAAACCGTCCTCTCGACCGCAATTTGGATCAATGGCCTTTTCCCGATCGGGAGAGCCTGCCGCTCGATTTCGTCGAGTCCATGCCGCTCGACGTTCCCTGCGTGCTGTCCATGGAGCGCTTCACGACCATGCAGACCTCGCGCGGCTGTCCGTGGCCCTGCGTTTTCTGCGACATTCCGATCTTTAACGAAGGTAAATGGCGCTCGCGCAGCGCGCAGCACGTGGTCGAAGAGTTCAAGCATTTGCGGTCCCAGGGTTATGGCGCGGTGTATTTCGTCGACGACCATTTTCTCTTGCAGCCCAAACGCATTGAAGCGATCTGCCGAGGAATCAACGACAACCAAATCACCATCCAGTGGGGTTGCGAAGGGCGGGTCGACTCGGTAGCCCAGCATCTTTTTCCTGCCATGGCCAAGGCCCATTGCCGCACACTCATGTTCGGCGTGGAAAGCGGCAGCCAGCAAGTGCTCGACCGGTTGAAGAAGGAGCAGACACTGGAGGAAGTCGAGATCTCGGTGACTCGCGCCAAAGAGGCCGGCATCGAGATCGTCCACGGCTTTTTCGTTGTCGGCAACCCGGATGAAACCGTAGAAGATATGCGCGCCACGTTCTCCTTCGCCGCCAAGCTTCGGCTCGACACCTTCGGCTTCAACCGCTTATGCGTCTATCGCGGCACGCCGCTCTGGAAGGAGTACGTCCACCGCGGTTTGGTGGACGACGACGCCGATTGGTTCAAGTATTTTAAATGTTCGGAGATCGATCCGACCTGTCTCAGCGGCCCGGTGATCAATGCCGAGCGCACCGCCGGTCTGCGACGGCTGTTTCTGTACAAGCTGTTGCACTACCCGGTGCAGACGCTTCGCTTGCTCCGCCGCTTTACCCGCTACATGCCGCTTCGCGACGTGATTCATCTCATCGTCAAGCCGTTCCTCGGCAACAAGCAGGGGCCGACCAAGAACGAAGTGCTGTCGCGCGCCGTCGAGCACCCGGCCATGAAAGACGCCGCCGCAGAGCTGACCACCCGGCCCGATGAGCCTTCCGAAAACGTCGTCTTAAACAACGAGCCGCCCAAGAGCACCCACGCCCATTGAGAACTGACGTCTACGAGTGCGCTGGCATGCAGGCAGTGAAGCAGCAAACGGGACCAGCTGCGGTTCTTTTCACGGCTCAGCCGCCCACGCGAGCGCAACCCTGTTGCCGAGTCCACCCATCGACGAGATATTTCATTGCCGGTCGGCTTTTTGAACGGTCTTTGCCGGTTACATGTCTTATGTTTTCATTTCCTTAAGCCAGTGGGCTCGTAGTTCATTTCGACCGTTGCGAAAAAAGCCGCAGCTAAACCCTTAACCTGCGCTCTATTCTGTACACTAACTTGCTGAATCAATAACTCGCACAGCTCCGAACCGGCGGTGCGTTTCCGATAAGCTGAAGCCACGCCTGGATCGACGCTTAGCTGGATGCGGTGACCCCCGGCCACGGGTAGAATTTGCAGCTTCCATGAGGCCACGCAGCAGCCCGATTCATACGGCAAGCCGAGATTGTCTCATTGACAGGACTTTTCAGAGGTGTTAGTCGGACTTCGAGTCATAGCGATTTCATCGCGAGATCACGACGAGAGAGTTGCCGAAAACCGGAGTTCGCCTATTGAGGGGTGCATATGAAACGCGACAAATCCACGTCGGTGGTAATGCTCCAAATCTCGCTTGGCGTGCTACTGCTCGGTCTCTTTAGTGATCGCTTCATGGGCGGCGCCGCTCGTGCGCAAACTTCTTTCTTTCAAGGGAAAAGCGTTACCATCCTCGAGAGTAGCGCGCCCGGCGGAGTTGGCAGCATGCGGACCAAAGCCGTTGTGCCCTTTCTCCAAAAGCATATCCCGGGAAACCCCACCATTGTAATGCAGTACATGGACGGCGGCGGAGGGCGCAGGGCGGCAAACCACCTTTTTAATTCGGTCCGTCCGGACGGCTTGACCATTGGCCGTATGTCGACCCCATTCGTGATGCATCCCATTCTCGGAGAGAGTGGGGTTCTCTATGACATCGATAAAGTGAGCTATCTGGGAACAAGCTATAGCGGCGGCTACCATGTTTTTTTTACCCGCAGGGAGGCGGGCCTCGACAGTCTGGAGAAGCTCCGCGCGGCTTCAGGTACGAGAATCGGCTCCCAGTCGGTTGGGCACCTGATCTACATTTCCGGTCGAATGTTCACGTACCTGATCGGCCTGAAACAACCCAAATTCGTCACCGGATACACCTCGCCCGAACTCGATGTCGCTATCGAGCAGGGTGAGCTAGACACCCGGTCAACCGTGGCGGACGCTCTCCTGCACGAGAAACCTCAATGGGTCGATAAAGGTCTCATGGACTTCCATGCCATCATCGAGATTCCGAAGGGACGCAAACACAGCCATCCCCGCTTTGCCAGACTCCCTGA
>JBGTCC010000290.1:0-3921 GCA_041749055.1 Thermodesulfobacteriota bacterium
ATGTCGATGCGGCTGACGATGTCGAAGGACGGCATAACTCGGATAACCTCCCTTTAGATGACTGTGGCAGCGTGGCCGCTGCCACTACTTGCGCTTTTTCTTGGCTTTTGCGGCGGGGGCCTTGGCTTTCACTAGCCGCCGCTGGCGTTTGGTCCCGCCGTCCAGGACAAAGTCGAGAATATCGCTACGCGTGATTATGCCCATGAGCGTCTTGTCTTTGACCACCGGCAAAGAGCCGATGCGGTGTTTGCGCAGCAAGCCCACCGCCGTCGCCAACGGAGTTTCCGGCTCGACGATCAAGAGATCGTGGCTCATCACTTCTTCAACCGTGATTTTCTCGGCGAAGCTGTCGATGGCTTTGGTCTGATCGATCATCATGCTGGTCGGATAGGCATCGCGGATATCGCGGTCGGTAACGATGCCGACTAGATTTTCGTTGTCGAGCACGGGCAGTTGATTGACCCGGTGTTTGGCCATGATCTGCCGGGCGATGGCGATGCTATCATAGGTGTCCACCGCCAGCACGTTCTCGCTCATCCAGTCCGCCACCCGCTTCGATTTGAGCATTTGATTCTGTCCGGCCATTACATTTGCTCCAGTTTGTAGCCACGTCCTTTAAGCAACTCAATGACGCCCTGCTTGCCGACCACGTGGGCAGTCCCCACCACTACGAGAATATCGTCGTCTTGCTTTAAGAATCCCTCGATCTGCGGTAGCCAACGGCGGTTGCGTCCATCGAGAACCTGTTCCTTCAGCTCCGGGAACGCGCGGATGCTATCTAAGAAAAGCTTTTCGCCGAGATCGACATCGCCGCTGTTCCAGGCGCGCACCATGTCCTCGACCGCTTTGTCCAGCAACTCCATTTCAAGCAACGATTGGCGCAAGAACATCTCCTGCTGCGCCAACGTCAAATGGTTGAAGATGTCCATCTGAAACTCGGCGGTTTCCAAACCAGCAACCGGCTTCTTGGCCTGTTTGGCGCGCTGCGCCAGCTGGTGATCGATGCCCAAGCTCGGATCGTAGCCGAGTTTCTGCAGCTGCATCACTACCATCGTCAGCGCGACGACCCAAGGTTTGAGTGGCGCGAGGACTTTGAGATCGATGCCCAACTCGCTGGCCCGCTGCGCGGCCAACTCATAGGTCTCCGGCGACAGCTGCTGCGCGAGCAGCTTGCCGTCTGGATTGACCCCCTTCTGCAGCAACAGTTGCTGAAACTTCGTCGTCCCTTCATTGAGCAGATCAATTTCAAAAACCAAACGCTTACTTTTGCTAAAAACCTCCAGAACGACAGGTTTCAAAGCCGCGCTTTCGCGTTTGAGCAGATGAATCGAACCGAGAATGTAAACCGTGTTGTTATTGCCATGCGCCTTCCAGAGAAATGTCTTCTCTTGAGCCGAAAGCTTGGCAGCTTGCACACCCACACCGGCAAAAATCAGCGTGAGTGCTATCAGATGCGCGATCGATAGCCTGCGATTATGTCGCATCGGTTTCCTTGAAGTATCAGCCGACAATGCGCAACCCAGGAGCAGCGCGCCAGCCATCAGAAATGCTTCACCACTCGAGGCGAATGCAAATTTCTTCGCCGCGCTCTTCGGTAGGAAGCACGGTCAGCGGCGCGCCGCCTTTGGGCAGCGTGCAGTCACCGGTCGTGAGATCGAAACAGTAGCTATGATTGTTGCAGCGGATCTGCGTGCCGTCGAGCAGCTGCCCCGCCTCCTTCAAATCCGCTTCTTCGTGGGGACATTGGCGCGCGAATGCGTAATACTTGCCCTCGACGAACGCCAACAGCACTTGGCGTCCGCCGAGGTCGACTTCTTTCATGGCACCGGGATTGAGTTCACCGACCCGGGCAACCGGAATATAACTCACTCCCATTATTACGCAGCCGCCTTGTGCTGACGGTAGAGCGGCCCGCGCATCACCTGGCCCGGCAGGTCGCCGGTCATGCGCCCCTGATCGTTGATCACCGTGCCGTTGACGATGGTATAGTGCAGGCCGACCGATTTCTGCACCATGCGTTTGGTGTTGGCGGGAAAGTCATTCGCCCAGGTCGGCTCTTCGGAATGGACCGTCTTGGGATCGAAGATCGTGATGTCCGCGGCATAACCGGGACGCAGCAAACCACGGCCTTCCAGGCCAAAAATCGATGCCGGATGAAATGTCAGTTTATGAATCGCCTGCTCCAACGACATCACTTGGCGCTCGCGCACCCACAGGCCTAAAAGAATCGTGCCGTAGCCGAAGTCGGCGCCAAACAGCACATGAGCGCCGGCATCCGAAGTACCGATCAGCACGTAGGGGCTGCGCAGAATCTCGCCCATGGCGTTCCAGTCACCGCCGTTGTTGGCGTTCCAGAAAATCGTCTCCAAGTTTTCGTCGAGGGCGAGATCGAGGAAAGCGTCAATTGGCTTTTGATTGCGCATGGCCGCCATCTCGGCGATGGTCTTGCCGACATATTTTTGATTCTCCGGCTTGAAGCATTTCTCGACTTTGGGGATATCCCAACGCTTATGGTAGTTGGTCAAGCGTAGGTTATCGATCTCATACTGCAACTTTACCCGCGTGTCGGCATCGGCGAACGCCTGCTTGCGCACTTCCACCGGCAGAAACATCAAATTTTTCCAGGTCGGGAACTCGTCGAAAATCTGGCAGTCTTTCAACGTGAAGTGGCGCACCAGCGGCACCGTATGGGTCAAACCGTAGGCTTGATAGCCAGCTTTGAAGATCGGCTCAACGGCTGCGAGTTGCTCGCGCCAGAGATTGGGTTCGGACCAGCGATGTTGCAGGCTCTGCCACAGGATCGGCCTTTGAGTACGCTTGGCCAATTCATGGTACCACTCGAAATGTTCGACCTTGTTGCGGCCGAGGATGGTTTCGATAACGCCGGCGTTGCGCTCGCCCAGGACATCGCAGAGCGCGAAAAACTCATCATCGTCGGCCAAGCGGCTCGACACCGGTTTGCCGTCCTCGCGCATATGGCGATCGTTGCGGTTGGTCGACATGCCCAAGGCGCCGCCTTCCATAGCATCAAGCACGAGGCCTTTCATCTTTTGTACTTCCGTGCCGGTGGCTTTGCGCTCGACGGCTTCTTCGCCCATGGCATGATGGCGCACGGCAATGTGGCCGACCAAGCCGCCGACATTGATGCCGACCTTGCCCTCGAAGTTGTCGAGGTATTCGCCGTAGCTATGCCAATTCCATTTCACGCCTTGTTCCAAAGCGATGCGCGGAATCGCTTCGACGCGGACGAAGCTTTTGACGATGGCGTCTTCGATGCCCGCCCGGACCGGCGCCAGGGACAAACCACAGTTACCCATCACCACCGAGGTCACCCCATGTTGCGGCTCGCAGGTGCCATACGGATCCCAGAGCATCTGCGCGTCAAGATGAGTATGATGATCGATGAATCCCGGCGATACGGCCAATCCGGCGGCATCGATCGATTTCGCCGCGCCGTCTTTAAGCTTGCCCACTTCGACGACCTTGCCGTCCTTGACGCCGACATCGGCCACGTAGGACGGCAAACCGGAACCGTCAACCACCCGTCCACCGCGTATCACGAGATCATAAGCCATGAGAATCCTCCTTTTGGGTTGGAGAGTTAAGGGTTTTTGTCAATTCGCTGTTTGCCAGTGATAGCATATTACTCTTCGCAACATACGAAATGACAAGGAGGCCGTCAACCGGTACAGATCGCTCGTGTCGTAGAACCGGAGATCCAGCTTCTCGAGTTCGGCGCGCAGGGAATGAGTGCGGGTGATATGCTCGGTTTCCAAGAACAGCCACCGCGGCGGGTGCAAAAAAAATCGCTTATCTCGGCCCGAGGGACACGCCACCCAGATAACCGAACTAAAGACAAACTAAACCGGAAATCGTCAAGGAACTAATGGTGGTTATGGGGCCTGGCATAACAATCTTTAA
>JBGTCC010000291.1:0-3332 GCA_041749055.1 Thermodesulfobacteriota bacterium
TGCACGAACGGCAAGCCGAGTTCGGCGACATCCGCCAGGGCATTGAAGCCTTCGCGCTGCGCCGCGATGCTTTGCGGCGGACTAAACAAAGTCCCGTGGATTTTTCCCAACCGCAGGCTGGCGATGCGCTCGCTGGTACCGCCGACCACCTGGAGCGAGACGTCCTTAGGCGCCATGCCAAGCTTTCGCAGTGCGAATCGGGTGGCGGTCGGATTGGCGCCGCGGATCGCCGACAGGCCGACGGTGCCGCCTTTGAGTTGTTCGGCGGTTTTGATTTCTGGCCGGGTGACCAGGACAAAGTCCAGCGTCGACATGCCGCCGGCGACGTAGACCATATTGGAGCCGCGCAGGGCGCTTTCGACCGCGACCGGTCCGGATATCAGCACGAATTGCAGCTCGCCAGACATCAGCGCCATGACTCCGACGGCGGCATGCACGCGCACCGCCTGCACGTCCAAGCCGTTGCGCGCGAAGATACCGGCCTCCTTGGCGAGCCAGAGCGGCAAGACACCGGCCGAATCGGAAACGTAGGAAGTCGTGGTTTTGCTCACCTGGGCGTGGCTCTCGAGCGCAAACAAACTCAGCCAGACGAACGCCAGGGTCAGCCAATACAGGTTGTGGTTCAGTTTGATTTTAACGTTACATCTCAATGTAGGGGCCGATCTGCGTGTCGGCCCTCCGAACGGGCGGACACATAGCTTCGCTCCGGTAAATTTTGGCGAAACTGAACCACTTTCCAAATACCGTCTCGCGATTTTCATCGGCGACCCTCAAAGTCCATGGCCGGAACCTAACCGAAACGGCGCCGCGCCGTCAATGGTGCCAATCTTAATCTCGCGGCAGACCATTGACGGCGAAGAACCTCGGTTGCTAAAGTGCGCCTATCGCAAGGTTGGCAAATCAAACCAAGCATAGCGGAGGTGGCCTATGGCAATCGGACTCTCTCACGGCGGCACCAATGTATATTCGGCGGGGGAGCGCTCCAAGCAGCTTTGGGTCGCCACCCAGGATGGACTTGCGTTATTCGAGCGCGGGAGCGATGGCTGGCGTGAAACCCAGCGCGCCCTGCGCGGTCAGCATATCAGCGCGATCATCTTCGAGAAGACCACCGGCACCATGTTCACCGGCGCGTTCTTCGGTTCGATTCACGCCAGCACCGATGGCGGCAAAACCTGGGAGCGGCGCGATAACGGCATGACGATTCACGACGTCTACAGCCTGGCGGCCCACGTCGTCGACGGCAAAGTCCGCGTCTACGCCGGCACGCAACCGGCGCATTTGTTCGTCAGCGAAGATTTGGCAATGCATTGGAGCGAAATTCCCTCGCTTCGCGAAGTGCCGACCACCGCCCAATGGTCCTTCCCGGCACCGCCGCATATTGCCCATACGAAATTTATTACCTTCGATCCCCACGATGCGCACACACTTTACGCCTGCGTCGAGCAAGGCGCGTTTCTAAAAAGCGCCGATCTGGGCAAGAGCTGGCGCGAGCTCAATACCGTGGGCCTGTACAAAGACAAGAACCGACCGGTGGAACACTTCTACGATGTGCACCGCTGTTTGATCGATCCGCGCGATCCCCAGAGAATCTACGTCACCGGCGGGGCCGGACTTTACGTCACCTACACCGGCGGCGGCAGCTGGGAACGCTGGACGGCGGACGATTGGGCGAAAGATGTCTATCCCGACGGCTTTACCTGGAATCCAAAAAATCCCGACACGATGTTCGTCGCCGCCGCTGAACATAATCCGGTAACCTGGCGCAAAGCCGGACCGGACGCCCGCGCCGAAGGGAAAATCTATCGCAGCAAAGATGGCGGCAAGAACTGGCAGCGCCTGGCCGGCGGACTGCCGGCAAGCTTGAAGCATGAGTTCGGCGCGCTTTGTCTCGAAGAAGCCAACGGCAACTGCGCGATCTTCGGCGGGACAACTGGCGGCGAAGTTTATTGCAGCGAAGACAACGGCGACAGCTGGACGCTGATTACCGATCAATTGGCGCCGATTTCCAAGAAAGGCCATGAAAGATTATTGGCGGCGAGCTGACCCTCATCTTCTCTCTTCCGCTTTGGCGGTCAAATGACTAATTCATCTAACGCCATCGCATCTTTCACCGACAAACCCGGCGCCGCCCTCGCCGAACAACTGCTCAAACAAAGCGGGCAGGACGGGACCATCACACCAATGGATGCCGTACTCGACGCCGCGCGCGGGGGTCGATTCACCGACGACCAATGCTTCCGTCTGCTCGCCCGCCTGTGGACGCTCAAGCGCACGATGTATTACGTCTATGGCGGCTGGGCGCAGGGAATTAATTTGAACGATTATCCTCCCTCGGTCGCTTATCTGTTCGGCAGACAAACCCACGACGAGTCGACTCAAGAAATGCAGCTCTGCGACGAATTGCTGCGGCGTCGCTGGGCGCCCACGCAAAAGCAACTCTTTGCCCATCCCTACGCGCAATTCGGCACCGCCACGCGCACCGGGTCGTATATTTTCTGCTTGCGGGCGCTGGCCAACTACCCGCAAAACATCCGCATCGCCGCGCACAATCTCGGGCCGAAAGTGATAGAACTCGCCTGGACGGAGAAGTTCGCCAAGCTCTTTCCCGACGAAAGCATTCACGCGCTCTTCCACAGCCAACTCGCCGAGACCCGCAGCCATGTGCTGATGGGCCGCTTTCAAGTCGAACAATTTATCATAAAGGAAGTCGACGCCGAATTGGCCAGGCGTCTGTGCGCCGAAACCCGGCGCGATTACTTATTTTTTCTCGAAGAAACCGCCCGCTTCGTCCTCGGCATGGCCGAAGAGAAAGCCGGCGAAGTGACGGTGCAGGCGGATATTGATTGAGACAAAACACCTGTTCAAGGGTTCAAGGTTCAAAAGTTCAATTGATTCCGAACTCTGACCTTGAACCTTTGAACCCTTGAACCTTGAACGACCGAAGATATGCCCACGCTAAGAATTGATCATGATAAATGCACCGAATGCCGCATGTGCTATGTCGCCTGCCGCGAGATCGAGATTAACGCCGTCGTCGTCTCGCCGACATCGCAGCATTTTGTGGAACTCGACGACCACTGCACCTACCCTGGCTGCACGGTGTGCTTGATGTACTGTCCCGCTGAAGGCTCTATCGTCGAAACCGCCACCGGCCGCTCGATGGTGCCGCCGCCGCCGGAAGTCTGGACCGAAAACAAACGCTGGCCGCGTTTACCTTGAACGTTCGATTCTTGAACGGACGAATTGAACGGCTTGAGCGATTTGAACCGCTGGAACCTCTGGAACTGATGGAACTGTTGAAAGGGAGTACGCCTTGCACCCAATCCTCATCG
>JBGTCC010000292.1:0-8160 GCA_041749055.1 Thermodesulfobacteriota bacterium
CGCCATTGTCCTGGTCGCAGTCGTCACCGGAATCGATCAGATCGGCATCGAAAGCCGTTTCCTGACCATGACCATTGCCATCGTCATCGGCTCGCTGGTCGGCGCCGCAGCCCTTGCCTTCGGCCTCGGCGCGCGCACCGCGGTGAGCAATATCATTGCCTCTCACTATCTCCGGCAAATCTACCGGGAAGGACATACCATCAGGATTGGCGAGGCTCACGGAAAAATTTCCGAAATCACCAACACCGTGGTGATCCTGGAAAATTCCCATGAACGGTTAGTCGTGCCGGCCAAGGAGTTCAGCGAAAAGATGTCGGTTCTGTTGCGCCGCGAGTCATGAAATGGAAAGCGATAAATTACTTGCGAAGAATTTCGCCGAAGACCATCCCGCCGACGCCGCTCGAGTTCTCGAGGGGCTGGCGCCCGCAGCCGCGTCGGCCTATCTGGACGAGTTGCCGCCTCGAGTAGCCGCCGACGTGTTGCAGAAAATAGCCTTATCGAACGCTGCCGAGTGCCTGGAGCTGCTTTCGCCCCAGGGGTTTGCTCAGATCGCTGGGGTCTTGCCGCTGAACCGCGCCGCCGCGCTGCTGCGGCGACTCCAACCGGAGCGCCAAGCGGAGCTGTTGTCCCGCGCGCCCGTTAACATTGCCGCTTTGCTCGGCAGTTTACTGCGCTATCCCGAAAACAGCGCCGGCGCCCTGATGGATCCGCGCGCGCTGGCGCTGCCGGAAGACATCACGGCTCTAGAAGCGCTGGCGCGGGTGCGCCGCGCGCCGCGGCATGCGCTTTACTATATTTATGTGCTCAACCGGGAGCAGCAGCTGGTCGGTGTCGTAAATTTGCGGGAATTGATGCTGGCGCCGCCGAAAGAAACTTTGCGAGCCGCGATGCACCGGGACCTGGCCACTCTGCCGGCGTTGGCCGGACGCATGGCCATCGTCGAACATCCCGGCTGGCGCGATGTTCATGCGCTGCCGGTGGTCGACGATGGCGGAATTTTTCTCGGTGTATTGCGCTATGAGACACTGCGTTTACTCGAACGAGAATCCGCGGTCCCAGCGTCCCAGGGGGGCGGATTGGCAGCCGTGCTAACGCTCGGGGAACTCTGCTGGGTGGGCTTGGCCGGCATCTTGACCGATCTGACATCTTCGGTCGCGGCACAGCCGCGCGCTAGGAAGGAAACTGCAAATGACTGAAGGAGCCGAGCATGCCGCCGCCGTGCTGTCCCAAGGTTTTCTCAATCTCTACCCCGCGGAGGCGGCCCGGGTCGTCGACAACCGGCCCCAAGCGGAAATTGTCGAGCTGCTGCAATCCCAGCCGGTGCAGTTAGCGACGGCGGTTTTTCAGCGCATGGCGCCCGATGTCGCGGCGGAAACTCTGTCGCTCATCGACAGCAACCTCGCCCGTCAAATCGTCGCGGCGATGGAGCCGGCCCAGGCGGCGGCATTGCTGGCGCGCGTCGACACCGAGGCGCGCACTCGTTTGTTGGAGTCCAGCGAGCCCAGCCTCGCCAAAGAACTCAAACTTTTGTTGTCCTATCCCGTAGGCAGCGCCGGCAGCCTGATGGACCCCCGGGTGACGACCTTTCATTTGGAGTCAACCGTAAAACAAGCGCGCGCGCGCATTCGCGGATTACGCGGCCGGCGCGTCTACGAGATTTTTCTCATCGACGACAACGGACTGCTCGCCGGCGCCGTGCCGCTGCAAGAGATCGTGCTGGCCCGGCCCAACAGCCGCTTGGAGGAATTGTCGGGGGGAGCGCCCGCCAGCGTGCACGCCCTGTCGACCCGTGAAGAAGTCGTCGAGCTGCTCAATCAACGGCGGCTGACCACCCTCGCCGTTGTCGATCTCGAACAGCGTCTGCTCGGGGTGATTCGCCATGACGCTTTGGTCGCCGCGGCCCAGGAAGAGATGAGCGCGGATATTCAAACCATGGTCGGCGTGAGCAAGGAAGAACGAGCGCTGTCCAAACCGTCTTTTGCCGTGCGCAAGCGTCTACCCTGGTTGCAGATCAATCTCGCCACGGCGTTTTTGGCGGCTTCGGTGGTGGGCCTTTTTGAAGAGACCATCGCGCGCTTCACGGCGCTGGCGGTGTTGCTTCCTGTCGTTGCCGGGCAGTCGGGCAACACCGGCGCCCAGGCATTGGCGGTGACCATGCGCGGGCTGGCGCTGCGCGAGATCCGCTTGCATCACTGGTTACGCATCGCATTCAAAGAAGTGAACGTGGCGGCGATCAATGGCATCGCCGTCGCCTTGACCACCGCGGCAGGGGTTTACGTCTGGAGCCAGTCGCTGGGCCTCGCTTTGGTGATCATGGTGTCGATGATAATTTCGATGATCGCCGCCGGCTTCTCGGGCGCGGTGATCCCGATGATCTTGACGGCGCTGGGACAGGACCCGGCGCAGTCGTCATCGATTATTCTCACCACGGTGACCGACGTGGTGGGTTTTTTTAGCTTCCTCGGGATCGCCACGCTGCTGGCGGGCATGCTCACAGCGGGGTAACAATCATGCGCACACCGACCGCCACTTATCGCTTGCAGTTTCACAAAGACTTCGGCTTTGCCGATGCTACGGGGCTGATGGAGTATCTGCGTGATCTCGGCGTGTCCGACGCGTATGCCTCGCCGATATTCAAAGCTCGCGCCGGCAGTATGCATGGCTACGATGTCGTCGATCACAGCCAAATCGATCCCGCCCTCGGCGGCGAGGAGGCTTTTGATGCATTTGCCGCGGCTTTAAAATCCTCGGGTCTGGGGCTTATATTGGATATCGTGCCGAACCACATGGGCATCGGCGAAACCAGCAACGTCTGGTGGATGGATGTCCTTGAGAACGGCCCTAGTTCGAGCTACGCGGCCTACTTCGATATCGACTGGCAGCCGGCCAATCCGCAACTTGAAAACAAAGTGCTGTTGCCGATCCTCGAAGACCAGTATGGCATCGTGCTCGAAGACGGAAAACTCGGGCTGGCCTATGAAGACGGCGCGTTCTTTATTCACCATTACGCTGCCAGTCTGCCGGTGGCACCGGGCACTTACAGCATGATATTGTCGTGCCAGCTCGATGGCTTAAGCGAAAGCCTTGGCAAGGACGACCGGAGAGTCTTGGAGCTGCAAAGTATTCTCACCGCCATCAGCCATTTGCCACCGCGCACCGAGAGCGATCCGGAAAAACTCGAAGAGCGCCGGCGCGAGAAGGAAGTCATCAAACGGCGCATCGCCACACTCTATCAAGAGAGCAGCGAGGCGAGAGATGCCGTCGATGCGGTGCTGGCACAATTTAATGGCAAAGCCGGCGATCCGCGCAGTTTCGATCTGCTCGATCGGTTGTTGGACGCGCAGGCCTATCGCCTGGCGTTCTGGCGGGTTGCCGGCGAGGAGATCAACTACCGGCGCTTTTTCGATATCAACGACCTGGCGGCGATTCGTACGGAAACGCCGGAAGTGTTTGATGCGACGCACCGACTGATTCTGCGGCTGATCGGCGAGGGCAAAGCCACCGGCTTACGGGTCGATCATCCGGACGGTTTGCGCGATCCAACCGCCTATTTCAATCAACTCCAGCAAAGCCAGTCGGGCCACGCCGGCGGCGTGACCTTGACCGGGAATGGGTCGTCTTCACTGCCGTTGTACATCGTCGCCGAAAAGATTCTTTCGGCAGGCGAGCCGCTGCCGGAGGATTGGGCGGTGCACGGCACTACCGGTTACGACTTTCTCGCTCAGGTGAACGGCCTATTGGTGCGCGGCGCGAGCCGCCGGGCGTTCGATAAAATTTACCGCGACTTCATCGGCGCGGAAAGCAGCTATCGCGAGCTGGTGAATTCGCGCAAGAAAATGATCATGCTGGTGTCCTTGGCGAGCGAAATCAATTCCCTGAGCCACCAGCTCGACGGTATTTCCGAGCGCAACCGTCACTATCGGGACTTTACGCTTAACGGCCTGACCTTCGCGATTCGCGAGGTGATCGCCTGCCTTTCGGTCTATCGGACCTACGCCAACGCTGTTGCCGGAACCGTGTCGGAGGGGGACCGGAAATATATCGACCTTGCCGTCGAAGAGGCCAAGCGGCGCAACCCGCGCACGGCGCGGGCGATCTTCGACTTCATCAAGGACACGCTACAGCTCAAAAACCTTGGACGCTTCCGCGAAGCGGACCGCCAGCATGTCGTCGACTTTGTCATGCATCTTCAGCAGGTCACGGGACCCGTCATGGCCAAGGCGGTGGAGGACACGTCATTCTACATCTATAACCGGCTGGTTTCGCTCAACGAGGTGGGCGGCGAGCCGCAGCAGTTTGGGCTGTCGCTGGAAAATTTTCACCGCCACAATAGTGCGCGGCAAAAAAACTGGCCGCACTCGATGCTGGCCAGCTCGACCCACGACACCAAGCGCAGCGAGGACACCCGCGCTCGCATCGACGTGCTATCGGAGATCCCGGCGGAGTGGCGCGCTGCGGTGATGCGCTGGACGAAACTCAATGCCGCAAAAACTACCCCGATCGATGGCGCGCCCGTCCCCGACCGCAACGACGAGTATCTTTTCTATCAGACGCTGGTTGGCACCTGGCCGGGCGGCGCGCTTGGCCGCGAAGAGTTGGCCGAGTTGCGCCAGCGCATGGCGGCCTACATGCAGAAGGCGAACAATGAAGCCAAGGTTCACACCAGCTGGGTGAATCCAAACGAAGCTTTCAATCGCGCCGTGGATCATTTTGTCGCGCAAGCTCTCGATCCCGAGAGCGGCGCGGAGTTCATCAACGACTTTAGCCAGTTTCATGGGCGGATCGCTTACGCCGGCATGCTCAATTCGCTGTCGCAGACGTTATTAAAAATGACTGCCCCCGGGGTGCCGGATTTTTACCAAGGGACCGAGCTCTGGGATCTGAGCCTGGTCGATCCCGACAACCGCCGGCCGGTGGACTATGCCAAACGAAAACGTTTTCTCGATGAGCTCAAGCGCGGCGAGCAAGCCGATCGAGCCGGTCTTTTGCGCGATCTGCTTTCCCACTGGCAAGACGGCCGGGTCAAGCAGTATCTGATCTACCGGACTTTGAATTTTCGCCGCGAGCACGCGGAGCTGTTTCAACGGGGAGGTTATCTGCCGCTCGTCGCCGCGGGGAAATTCCGCGAAAATATTTGCGCCTTCGCGCGTCGCTTCGAGGGCCGATGGTTGATCGCCGCCGTGCCGCGGTTGTCGATGCGCCTCACCGTTGGCGAGGGTCTGCCGCCTGGAGCGTCGGTGTGGCAGCAGGAACAACTGGCGCTGCCGGCCAACGCGCCGGCGCTATGGCACAACGTGCTCACGGGCGAACCTTTGTCGGCGAGCCAGAGCAACGCAGGAAAAAAGGCCCTGCCGTTGGGTGAACTGTTCTCGGCGTTTCCCGTGGCTTTGCTTTTCAGCGAGGGGGACGCTTGACGTGATGGGCTCGCCTTGGCCCGCGAAAAAGATCCGCGTATGTGAATTTTTCTACTCCAAGTTTCTTCATCCGAGAACCCCAAAGTCGTCAAGGTTGTCCCGGCGCTCGCGCAGGGCAGTGCCTTTAGCCGAGTAGAGGAGAGCAACGGGGCCTTGCGCGATCACGAATTCGACGCTGGCGCCATTCATTGCAGCGGTTTTAAATCCTCCAGCATGGTTGGCACCAGCTCTGATACGGTCGGGTGGATATGCATCGCCCGTTTGATCAGCGTGTAGGGCTGCCGCGCGTACATGACATCGAGGATCGAGTGAATGACCTCGTCGCCGCTGAGCCCGAGGATCGCGGCGCCAAGAATTAATTTACTCTCGGCATCGACGACGATTTTCATAAAGCCTTGGGTCTCGCTTTTCTCCACCGCGCGGGCGACTCGCGTCATCGGCCGGGTGGCAACCAGCGCTTTTCGTCCTGCTGCTCGCGCTTGGCCTTCGGTCATGCCGGCCCGTCCCAGCGGCGGATCGATGTATAACGCGTAGGCGGAAATGCGGTCACTGACTCTGCGCGGGTCGTTATCCAAAAGATTTGCCGCCACGATCTCGAAATCGTTATAAGAAGTATGGGTGAAAGCGCCCTTGCCGTTGCAATCACCCAGGGCCCACACGCCGGCAACGTTAGTGCGCAGCTGGTCGTCGACCTTGACGTAGCCACGCTCATCGACTTCGATACCGGCCTTGTCGAGTCCGAGGTCTTCGGTGTTCGGGCGCCTGCCGACGGCGAGTAGAATATCCGAGCCGGTGATTTCTCGGGAACCGCCGGTGCCATCGATCTTGGCGACAATGGAGTTTCCATGCTTTTCCGCTCTGACGCACTCCGCGTTGAGTTCGACCGCAATGCCTTCGTTTTCAACAATGCTTTTTACCGCTGCTGAAACGTCTTCATCCTCCCGTTCAATCAGCCGCGGGCCGCGCTGGATGACGGTCACATGGCTGCCGAAACGGCGGTACATCTGGGCGAACTCCAGGCCGATATAACTACCGCCCACGACGATTAGATGCTCGGGAAGAAAATCCACCTCCATCATGCTCGAGTTGGTGAGATATCTGACATTTCCGAAACCGGCAGGAACTGTCGCGCGGCCGCCGACATTGATAAAGACTTTTTCCGCCTCGATGAGATCGCCGTTTATCTCAACGCTGTGCGGCCCGGCGAATCGCCCGTGACCTTGGTAGACGGTTAACCTCTGCGTGTTCTTGAGCCAGTTCTCGACGCCCTGATTCGATTTGCCGACGACCGCGTCTTTGCGCGCCTTGACCTTTTTCATGTCGGTGCGGACCGCACCGTCGATGACGATGCCAAATTCCGCGGCACGCCTGGCCATGTAGGCCGCCCGTGCGCTCGCCACCAATGTCTTGGTCGGAATGCAACCGTTGTTGACGCAGGTTCCGCCGAAAAGTTTGCGCTCGACTATGGCTACGTTCATACCGGCACCCGCCAACTTCGCGGCCAACGACGGTCCGGCCTGGCCGGTACCGATCACGATGGCCTCATATTTTTTCGCCATGGCTTATCCTCCTTAATTGTCACCCAATATTGGCTAGTCGGTTACTGTTAACTTTTCCCCGTTTGCAATCCTCGGTGGCGATGGACCCTACTTGGGTTTCTCGATTCAATGCTTTCCTCGCTGTTTCAGTGAATCGAGGATGAGACCGTTGTGGTCGATAATCTCGACGCTCTTTCAACGACGGTGAGGCGATGGCCGTTGTCACGCACCGGTTTGGCTTCGCTAGAATAGGCCACGGCGTCGTAACCGTTGAGCGCGGTGACGCCATGCGCATAATTAAAAGATGTAAGGTTCGAGTCCATGATTGGATCCTCCTTTTGGTTTGGCATAAATTCTTTCGGCCATCCAGTACTGCGATGATTAGGTCTTCATTTCGATTCCTCCTTTTCGCGCCGTGTGCTTATTGCTTGGCAACGTTGAACGTGGCCGGGCGACGGTTTCGCCCCCGCGTATAAACGTCAGGCCGTGGGATCGGGTTATCGATCGGCATCGGCGATGTTGGCTTTGGGCCAACGATTTGCTGTGAATTCAAGTAAGTTAGGAAATAGGGTTTGCCATTGGCGCAATTTTCCAAAAGCGTTCCCGTGGCGCTTGTGCAGAGCCGAGAAATTGGCAATGTTAAACAATCCGCAGAATCGCTATCATCGCCGGGTTGATCCTGATTGGGTGCGCCGCTCTCGTCACTGTCGCGCTGTTCAATCTGAGTTCGATTGCCAATAAAAACAAGGAGGCGCTCGGACGCAAAGCATCGTTGGGCGAATTGACCGTCAGCGTTATGGATGGCGTCGGCATCCGCGCCAAGAATCTCGCCGTAGCCGATGACCCGGCATTCTCAACGGGAGCATTCGTCAAGATCGCCGAGCTGCGCTTGACCGTGCGCCTATGGCCGCTGTTATGGAAAGAGTTCCGGTTAAAGCGGCTGACCGTGGCCAAGCCCGTCATTACGGTGATCCGCGATGAGCAGGGTAATTACAATTTTGGCTCATTCGCTGCGACGACAGCAAAGCAACCCGAATCCAAAGAACAGTCGGGAGAACGGCGCGCTGAGCGTCGCGAGGCGCGAGATCGCGGTGAGTCCGATCGTGGCGCGATACCCGCCCTGATCGCTTTAGCGAAAATTGTCGATGGTGAAATCCGTTATGTCGAACCTGAGAAGAATTTGGACCTGACGATCAAGCGGCACGATT
>JBGTCC010000293.1:0-4425 GCA_041749055.1 Thermodesulfobacteriota bacterium
ACTAGCTGAGTTGGACGCGGCCGTGCTCCGTAGTTGGAAAGAGATGGGCTGTGCCGACGCGCGCATCGCGAAACTCGTCGGTGCTACGGAGGCGGAGCTAAGAGTGGCGCGTAAGCAATTGGGCGTCGAAGCGGTGTTCAATGCCGTCGACACTTGCGGCGCCGAATTCGCGGCGTTCACGCCGTATTTATACTCCACCTACGAAGGTGAAGACGAATCCAAGCGCACGCCGCGCAAGAAGATCATGATTCTCGGCGGCGGGCCGAATCGCATCGGCCAGGGCATCGAGTTCGACTACTGTTGCGTTCATGCCGCATTCGCTCTCAAGGAAGAAGACTACGAGACCCTCATGGTCAACTGCAATCCCGAGACCGTGAGCACGGATTACGACACTTCAGACAAACTTTATTTCGAACCGTTGACCATGGAAGAGGTGATGAACATCGTCGACCGGGAAAAACCCGACGGCGTCATCGTCCAGTTCGGCGGCCAGACGCCGCTTAAGTTGGCGCTTGGGTTGGAGCGCGCCGGCGTGCCGATCATCGGCACATCGCCCGACAGCATCGATCTGGCTGAAGACCGCGAACGGTTCTCCGCGTTGATCAAGCAATTGGCGATCAAACAGCCGGACAACGGCATCGCGCGATCCTACGACCAAGCGTTCAAGATCGCCGAAGAGCTCGGCTATCCCGTGCTGGTGCGTCCGTCCTATGTGCTCGGCGGCCGCGCCATGCAGATCGTTTATGATGGCGCGGCTTTGCAAAATTATATGACCTATGCGGTTTCCGCTTCGCCCGAGCATCCGGTGTTGATCGATAAATTTCTCGACGACGCCATCGAGGTTGATGTGGACGCGTTGGGCGACGGCGACGATGTCGTCATCGGCGGCATCATGGAACATATCGAAAGGGCCGGGGTGCATTCCGGCGACAGCGCCTGCAGCCTGCCGCCGAAAACCATCAGCGCTGAAGTTCAGGATGAGATCCGCGGCCACACCATCGCGCTGGCCAAGGCGCTCAATGTGCGCGGTTTGATGAACGTGCAGTTCGCCGTGCAGGGCAGCAATGTCTTTGTTTTAGAGGTGAATCCCCGGGCATCGCGCACGGTGCCCTTCGTCAGCAAAGCGATTGGCGTGCCGCTGGCCAAGCTGGCCGCAAAAATCATGGTCGGGAGAAAGCTCAAGGATCTCGGCTTTATGCGCGAGATCGTGCCGACCCATGTCTCGGTGAAAGAAGCAGTCTTTCCCTTCAACAAGTTCCCCGGCGTCGACACCATCCTTGGACCCGAGATGAAATCCACCGGGGAAGTCATGGGCATCGATAATTATTTTGGCATGGCCTTCGCCAAGGCACAGTTGGGCGGCGGCATGCGTTTGCCTAGGACCGGCCGGGTGTTTATCAGCGTCCGGGACGACGACAAAGAAGCGGCGGCATTTCTGGCGCGAAGACTTTACCGTGTTGGATTTTCGATTTTCGCCACTCGAGGTACGGCAAGTTATTTTGCCGAACATAAGGTTCCCGCGGAAATCGTCAAGAAAGTTCAGGATGGCAGCCCGCATATCGGCGATCGGATCAGGGTTGGCGATATCGCCATGGTGATCAACACTCCAGAGGATTCCCGTTCCCAAGCCGACTCTTTCGCGATTCGACGTTATGCCGTCGATTATCAAGTTCCTTACTTCACAACCATGGCAGGAGCCGAAGCGGCGACTGAAGGCATCGAGTTGTTAAAGCAGAGCGAGTTCGAGGTCAAAGCGCTGCAGGATTATGACGTGCCACGGTTCTCCTAGCGACCATCCCTCCGGTTCGATAGTCTATCGATGGCGATCTTAAAGCCAGCGGCAGAAGCCGCCAAAGGAGTCTCGACGAGTTCACAGCCCCGTGCCAATGTGCGCGACTGCTTGCGCGCTCTCACCGCATCGATTCAGTCTCTCAAAGGCGTCGGTCCCAAGCGCGCCGAGCAACTGGAAGCGGCCGGACTCGTCACCGTCGAAGATATTCTCTACCACTTGCCATTTCGCTTCGAAGACCGCCGCCAGTTGAAAAAAATCAACCATGCCGTGGTGGGCCAAGAGGAGAGTTTTACCGGTCAGCTGGTGCTGCTGCAAAACCGTTTTAACCCGCGCCGGCGCAGCCAGATGTTGACGGCGGTGTTGCGCGATGAGACCGGTACGATCGATCTGATTTGGTACCGGGCGCCGAGCTATCTGGCCAACGGACTGGCTCAAGGGCAGAATCTCTTAGTCCACGGCAAGGTCGAGCCAGGCAACCAAGGGCGCCGACGCATAGTCCATCCAGATTTTGAAGTCCTGGAGCCTGGCGATGACAGCGCCCATGCGCGCGTTGCACGCATTTTGCCGGTGTACTTGCGCCCCGGCGGCATACCGATGTCGTTCATGCGCAAGCTGGCGGCGCAGGCGCTCGATCAATCCAAAGATTACCTGCTGCCAGGATTACCGGGCAGCTTAGCGAGCCGCATGCAGCTGGCCGCTATTCCGGAAGCGCTCAGCCAGTTGCATCAACCGCCGCTGGAAACCAGCGTGGCCGCCCTGAACGACGCCAGCTCGCCGGCGCACCGCAGCGTGATTTTCGACGAGCTATTCTATTTGCAACTGGGATTAGGGCTGCGCAAGCGCTCACGCACGCAGAGCCGCGCCCAGCCGGTTAATTTGACTGACGGCAAACTGGTTCAGCGCATGCGCGAATTGTTGTCCTTCAAACTCACCGGCGCGCAGGACCGGGTTCTTGATGAAATCTCTGTTGACATGAGCGGCGGGCAGCCGATGCAACGGCTGATTCAAGGCGATGTCGGCTCGGGCAAAACCATGGTGGCGTGGTTGGCGTCGCTGCGGACCATCGAGCAAGGCTACCAAGCGCTCTGGATGGCGCCCACGGAAATCCTCGCCGAACAGCATTATCGTGGTCTGTCTGATTTCGCCAAGACTTTGGGCGTTAGCGCGGCGCTGCTGACGGCTGCGACGCCGGCTAAAGAGCGCAAGGAGTTGCTGCCGCGCATCGCCAGCGGTGAGGTACAATTCGTCGTCGGCACCCACGCGGTGATTCAAGAAGACATCCACGCGCCGCGCATGGGTCTCGGCGTCGTCGACGAACAACATCGCTTCGGCGTGGCGCAGCGCCTGTCGCTGCGCCAGCTAGTAGCCGGCAAAGGGTCGCTGTCTTCGACCAGCCATGAGCCGCATATGCTGTTAATGAGCGCGACGCCGATCCCGCGCAGCCTGGCTATGGTTCTCTACGGCGATATGGAAGTTTCCTTCGTCGATGAAATGCCGCCGGGGCGCACGCCGGTGCAAACCAAGGTTTTCAATGAACGCGAGCGCAAGCAGGTCTACGCGATTGTTCTCGACCAATTGAAACAAGGCCACCAGGCCTTTGTCGTCCTGCCGCTGGTGGAACCGTCCGAGCAACTGCAACAAGTGAAGGACGCCACCCAGATGGCGGAAAAAATGCGCGAGACTCTGTTCAAAGACTTCGGCATCGGGCTGGTGCATGGGCGTATGAAGCAAAACGAGCGCGACCAAACCATGCGCGAATTTCGCGACGGCAAGTTGGGCATCCTGGTCGCCACCACGGTCATCGAGGTCGGCATCGATATTGCCAACGCCACCGTGATGGTGATCGAGCATGCCGAGCGCTTCGGTTTGTCACAGCTCCATCAGCTGCGCGGCCGGGTCGGGCGCGGCCAGGCGCCGGGTTATTGTTTGCTGGTCAATCGCGGCACCGGCAGCGCGGTGGCCGCCGAGCGGTTGCGCGTCATGGCCAGGGAAAAAGACGGCTTTAAAATTGCCGAAGCGGATTTGAAACTGAGGGGTCCCGGCGAAATCTTGGGCACGCGACAGTCAGGGTTGGCGGATTTCCGTTTGGCCAGTCTGACCCGCGACACGCAACTTCTTGTGACGGCGAGAAAAGAAGCTCTCGCTTGGTTGGAAAAGGATCCGCGGCTAAAAAGCAAAGAGTCCGCCGGCATGCGCGAAATTCTTAAACATCGTTGGGGCAAGCGATTACATTTGGGCGCGGTCGGGTAAGGTCGGCTAAAATATCGCCATTTGATTTGTCTCATTTGCACCGAGGGCAGCGATGCCTTATATAAATAGAAAAATCTTTGATTCTCTAAATTAAACAGAGGTGATGGCGCGTGGAATTTCAGCGGATTAAACGGCTGCCGCCCTATGTCTTCAGCATCATCGATGGCATGAAGATGGAGGCGCGGCATCGAGGCGAGGATATCGTCGATTTTGGCATGGGCAATCCGGATTTGCCGACCCCGCCTCATGTGGTGGCCAAGCTGATCGAAGCCGCCGCGAAGCCCGCCAATCACCGCTATTCGGTTTCCCGCGGCATTTATAAGCTCCGCGTTTCCATCGCCAAGTGGTACAGCCGGCGCTATGGCGTGACCATCGATCCCGAC
>JBGTCC010000294.1:0-4285 GCA_041749055.1 Thermodesulfobacteriota bacterium
AATCGACAAATATCCCGTGGGAGCTCTTCTCCCGAATATCCTCATCGCCCCATTCAAGGGCGACCGGGCTGACGTCCAGGCTAAGGGAAAGTGGCAAAAGGGCTACTGGACACTAGAAACCAAGCGAGTCCTCGACACCGGCAGCAAGTACGATGTCGCGTTCAAATTCGACCGACCGGTGTTCATTACCGTCGCCACCTATAACCGGACCCAGACCCGGCACGGCGAACATATCTCGCCGGTAAAAGTCGTCTTGCGCAGCGCCAACACCAAACCGGTGGAAACGAACTAATGGAGGGTCCCTCTCGTGAAGAAAACAGGTTTCATACTCGCTACCAGTTTGACGATTCTATCGATAGCCGGTTGTGCGCAGCACATCTCGACGCCGACAGAATTCCCGACGGTCACGCTTCCCGGCACCGGCGATAGTCAAGATCTGTTGCGCGAACTAGCCCAGAAATACACTGCCCAGTACCCCAATCGCCGGGTGATCGTCCCGGATAGCACCGGCTCCCAGGGCGGCGTTGAAGTCGTCGGCAAAGGGACGGCGCCCATTGGCCGGGTCTCGCGTCTGCCGAACGCCGAAGAGAGATCCCAGTACGGCGACTTCAAATATTTGGAGTTCGCCCGAGTGCCGGTCGCGTTTGTAATTAGCGGCGATGCTGGAGTGGACAATCTGAGCGAGAAGCAGATCTGTGATATCTGGAGCGGCCGGCTTACCGGTTGGAAAGCCCTCGGTGGGCGTGATTTGCCAATCGCCGTGCAAGACCGTCCGGACTCGGGGTCGAACATGCAAACACTGCGCGGAAAACTCGATTGCTTTACCAAATTAACGGTTACAGCCGGCGCTCACTACAACGAAAAAAACTCCGATTTAGTCGACTCAATGAAGTCTTTATCTGGCGCCATCGGCTTCATGCCCCTCGGTGAAGCGCTGCGGCATGGCTTTAAGACCATAACGCTCGATCGTGTCGAGCCGAATCAAGACCACTATAAGCTCGTGATTGGCCTGGGCTTCGTCTACAAAAAACCTTTACCCGCCGAAATCGCGGCGTTCATCGACTACCTGAGAAGCGAACCCGCCCGTCAAGCGGTTCGTCTAACCGGCCATACACCTGCGGCAACCCGGGAAGTCGTCGTCCAGGCCCGCTAGCCCAGCGGTTCGAAAAATTGATCTTAAGGGGAAAAGGGTATGAACCCAAGCCATGCAAAATCGCTTCGGAATAGCTGGTTATTCGTCGCCGGATTGATCAGCCTGCCCGCCGTCGTTCACGCGCAAAAACAGCTCACCGATGCCGAGCTCATCGCTAGTTTGAAAAAAGGCGGCCATGTCATTTATATCCGCCATACCACAACCGACGTCTCCAAGACCGATCAGAAGCGGGAAGATCTCTCGGACTGGCACATGCAACGCAACCTTTCCGACAAGGGGCGCAAGGAGGCGGTAGCCATCGGTTTGGCATTTCGCGCCATGGCGATCCCGGTCGACGATATCATCGCGAGTCCTTACTGCCGCTGCATCGAGACCGGCAAACTAGCCTTCGGCAAAGCGCAGATCTCCAAGGATCTAGCCTTCTCAGTCGCCGAGGACAAAAAGGACGCTGAGCAACTCGCCAGAAGCCTTAAAGCGATGCTCGGAACCAAACCGGCAGGGCAGGCCAACACCGTATTGATATCGCACTCGGGCAATCTCCGAGACGCCGCCAATCTGTTTCCCAAGCCTGAAGGCGTCACGATGATCTTCAAGCCACAGGGTAATAATGCTTTTGAGTTCGTCCAGCGGGTTGAAGCACAGCAATGGGCACAGTTGGCGGAAAAAGCCGGCGTACCCATCGACGCCGGCAAATTGACTGCAAAAATGCCCGAGCGCGCGCAGCTTTGCCAACAATAATGGCTCGACATCGAATAGCGCTCGCGGCGAACCATCTCAATGAACGACAATCCACGATTTGGCCGCGACCTCCCGGTAAACCGAACCGGATAATTTTACTGGCCTGAGCGCTAATCATGATTGCCCGATACTTGCGCGACAGTAAGTTACGCACCAAGCTCACGCTACTACCACTGGTGGCCAGCCTGTTCTTGATCGCCATGGTGGCCGTTTTCGTCCATCTAACGATCCAGGAGCACGCGCTGCTCAAGCACATCGAACAAAACACTCTGGTCAAGATCGATCAACTAATGAACCTGAAGGACAGTTTATCGCATAACCACGCCGAGCTTTTTTTCTTGCTGGCGTCGAGCTCCGAGCGCTGGGACGAAGAGCAAATCTATGTCAAAGGCAAACCCAGATTGTACGCGATCCATGATATTGCAAAGGCTCTCCAAGCAATGCCAAAAGCGTTTGACATGAGCGACAATGAGCGCCGGCGCATCGAACTTTTGCTCAAACGGCTCGACGAATACAAGAGCCAAGCCATATCGGCCATCGAAATGGCGTCCGTCGATCTCAGCCTGGCCAATAAATTCATGGTCCTGGCCAACGGCAAGTATGGCGTCGCCACCAAGAACTTTCTCGAATTGCTCAACGCCAGCAAGGCCGAAACTCTTGATTTCATCAAGCGATCCCGCCAGGACTTCGTCGCCAAGACCGTGAGCGCCGGCGCCATCGCCTTCACCGGCATGGCCGTGTTGATGTTTATCAGCGTGCGGATCGCCAACGTCGTCTCCGAACAGATCAAAGACCAAATCGCCGTGATGAAACGATTATCGGATGGCGATACCAACGTCGACACACCGATTCCCGACCGCCGCGATGAAATCGCCGAACTGGCCCATGGTATCGCCGCATTCAAGAAAAGTTTGCTGGAGCAAGCGGCCGCCAAAGAATTGGCCGAGCAGGCCAATCTGGCCAAGTCGGTCTTTCTCGCCAACATGTCGCACGAACTGCGCACCCCGCTGCACGGCATACTCAGTTTCGCCAACTTCGGCCTCAAAAACGGCGCCACCGCCGAGCCGAAGAAGTTGCATCGCTACTTCAGCACGATTCGTGAGAGCGGCATGACTCTTCTCAGCCTGGTCAATGACGTCCTCGATCTCGCCAAGCTCGAATCCGGTAAAATGAGTCTCGATAAGCGCCAGGTTGATCTTAAAGCCTTGGTAGCCAAAGTCGTCGACGAATTCGAATCGATGACGCGGGACAAAAAAGTTTCCATCCAATTATTGAGCTTTGATCATAACCACAAGATCCAGGCCGATCCGGCCCGGATCATGCAGGTGGTGCGCAACCTTCTGAGCAACGCTTTGAAGTTTTCACCGGAACAGGCATCGGTGTCGATTAGCGCGCGCGTAGAGCGTAGCTCGCTCCTGGTTTCCGTGGCCGACGAAGGCCCCGGGATTCCCGCCAACGAAGTCGAGGCGATCTTCGATAAGTTCGTCCAATCAAGCAAGACTCGCACCGGGGCTGGCGGCACCGGACTGGGACTGGCAATTTGCCGGGAGATCATAACGGTCCATGGCGGCAGAATTTGGGCGGAGAATAATCCGGGTCGGGGTGCGCTGTTTTCCTTTGCGCTGCCATTAGCGACGTCCCGTGACATCCAAGTCGCGGCGCAAGCGCCGGCATCAGAACCGGAACTCTTGGCACTTTAGCGGGTACAGAAGAGGGATTGACATGCAAAGCAGAAACAAGATTCTCCTCGTGGATGACAATGCCACCAACATCGCCATCTTGGAGGAAGTGCTGGCCCAGCAGTATTGCCTCCAATCGGCCAGTTCAGGCGAGGAGGCCTTGGCCAGCGCGGAGGAGTTTCGCCCCGAGCTGATTCTCTTGGACATCATGATGCCGGGAATCGACGGCTATGAGACCTGCCGACGTATCCGCGCCAATCCAAAACTGAAACATGCAAAGATCATCATGGTATCCGCCAAAGCAATGGTCTCCGAACGGCTTCAAGGGTACGACGCCGGCGCCGACGACTATCTCACCAAACCTTTCGAGGAAGACGAACTGCTCGCCAAGGTGCGCGTCTATCTGCGCTTGCAATCCATTGAGGAGATCGACCAGCTGAAATCCGACTTGCTCAGCCTGGTGAGCCACGAAACCCGCACACCGCTCAACGGTATCATCAGCCCGCTGGAGCTACTCTTGTCGGATCTCGACGGCGATGTCGAGGAACGGAAGGAAATGCTCGAACTGGCCAGCCAAAGCGCTCGGGCTTTACAGCACCTATTTGAAAAGGTGACAAAACTCAGCGCCATGAAAGCGAGCAAATGGCTCTTCAAGTTCTCTCAGACCAATCTTTCGGAGGTCCTCGCCAAGGCTACCGCAGAGGTCACCCCGCTG
>JBGTCC010000295.1:0-4552 GCA_041749055.1 Thermodesulfobacteriota bacterium
GCCAGCAAAATCGACGTGACCACCAACATGTGGAAAGCGGACGCGACTAAAAAAGCCATGAAAGGAACCAAGGTCACAGCGATGGGCCGGGGCGACCCTCGGTTTAGCGATCGCGACCGCCACGCCGACTGGACTAAGGGGAAAGAACAGCTCGAGCAAGCGTTGAAGACCGGACAAGATAAAGATGCCTACCGCCGCGAAATCGAAAAAATGGGATGGAAAGTTACTTCGGTTAACAGCGATAAATCGGATTACGCCGAGTGGGAAATTGTCAAAGGCGAACAGAGTTACGAAGTGCAAATCGATTTCGATAAAACCAGCCGCAAGGCGACCAAAATCGACGTAACGACTAACATGTGGCAAGCGGAAGCCACCGAACGAGCGGTTGAGGCGAACCAGGGCGGCCGCGATTCAAAACGGAGCGCTGCCGGGATGCCCGACTCGCAGAAAAAAAATTAAACGACCTTATCGCGGTGACCGCGCGGAGTGAAGACGGCCAACGCGCTCGGAGTGAAGTGAAGCGACACTGACAAAAGCGCATCTTGCAGGCGCCGTTCGCCTCTGGGATCAACCGGAGACGAACGGCGTCTGCGTTCGCGTAAGCAGTTTGCTTTGGGTGAATGATTCGCTGTTCCACAGAAGGCTTGATCCAGTTCGAAATAAAAGAGACTTCGGACGTCGTCCTCTCCAGGTGCAATGGGATTCCGGTGTGACCGATTACGTCTATCCGGCAGAAATAGAACTCCTCGCTCAGGAAGGTATGGCATCGACCGGGTGCTAGTGAGTCTCAGAGGGAATCACGTTCTCGCCTTCGCTTTCGTGTTGAAGCAATGTCATTTTGTTTCGCCGGTCTTCCCCGTTTCCGCTCCACTCTCCTAACAGTTCGTTAAGGCTGACTGGCGTTCGCCGTATGTCGCGCTATATTTTAGGATGTCTGGCGACGGCATTTTTCTTGGTGGTCATTTGGCACTGGAGCCCGCTGCAAAGTATCGATTCAGACCAGCTCCGGCTTTGGAGCGAACCGTTAGAAAAACATCCTGCCGCGCCCCTCATCATCATTGCCAGCTATGTAGCGGCCTCTTTTATTTTATTTCCACGACCGTTGTTGACGTTAGCCTTCGTCGGTATTTTTGGACCATGGCGCACCGCAGTCTATGGCATGGCGGGATTGCTGCTCGCCGCTGCCCTGGCTTTCTGGTTCGGCGCCACTTACGGACCGCCGCGCAGCCAAGAATCTCAACGCCAGCGCTTCGCTGTCATCACCGACAAACTTAGACGCGGCGGCATCCTCGCGGTGATAGCGCTACGCATGATGCCGGTGGCGCCGTTTACAGTGGTCAACATCTTCGTGGGCGCGCTCGGCATCCGGTTCAGTAGCTTCATCATCGGATCTTTCATCGGACTCATGCCCGGCACTTTGACTACTGTCGTGGTTGGCGATCATCTATTGGCCGCGCTCCAGCATACTCGTTGGACGGATGTCGGGCTGATCGTCGGGTTGGGCGCCGCCGGGATTATCACTATTCTAATTCTGCGGCGGGCGATTCGTTAGCCGGATTTGTCCCAAGGCCAAAACAGTGCCTGGCCGACTGTCCCAGACTTGCGATTGTGTCGGTTCTGGGCCTGGATGCTTCTCCAGTCGATCCGGGCATGTGTTTTGCTCTTTTAAGGGATTGTTAGCAAATTGTTTTACGGAGGCACGCTATGAATTGGGACACGATTTCAGGACAGTGGAAACAGATGAAGGGAAAGATCAAAGAAAATTGGGGCGATCTCACCGATGACGAGCTCGACAGGATCGCCGGCAAACGCGATCAATTGATCGGCAAGATCCAGGAAAAATACGGATTGAGCAAAGATGAAGCAGAGCGCCGCGTCGCCGACTGGACGGATAAGATAGACTCGCAAAACAAGCCGGTCGGGCACTAAAAACTAGTTCGAGCGAAGCATTGGGGGATCGTCGATTAAAATAATCTTCGATCCTCCATGCTTCTTGCCGTTGTAAGCGCGATGGATAGTCAAAATCGCGCCGACAGATTTTAAGATTGAATCCCTAACGCTTCGAGTTTGCGATACAAAGATGAGCGGCTCAGGCCGAGCATTTCGGCGGTCTGGGTACGGTCCCCGTCGGCTTCTTTCAGAACGTTTTCAATATGACTTTTCTCAAAGGCGCGAACCGTTCGCCTCAGATCGTGGCAGTGGTCGACGCTGCGTTCGGTATCTACCTCGGGCACTTCCCAGCGCGGTAGTTCTTTAACCGTGATCCAGTCGCCATTGCCAAGGATCATGGCGCGCTCGAGCACGTTGTTGAGATCGCGTATATTACCTTTCCATGGCAGGGACATGAGGACCTTCATCGCACTGCTCTCCACGCCCTGGTAGTTTTTCTTGAGCTCGCTATTCTGGCGCCGGATGAAGTGGTCGACCAGAAGCGGGATGTCTTCACGCCGCTCGCGCAGCGGCGGGACGTCCAAGTGAATGACGTTCAAGCGATAAAATAGGTCGCCGCGAAACTTTCCGTCGTCAACTTCCTGCTTTAATTCCCGGTTGGTCGCGGCAATGATCCGGACATCGACCTGGAGCGGCTTGGCTGCGCCGATGGGTGTTACCGCTCTTTCTTCAATCACGCGCAAAATTTTCGGCTGCAACATAAGCGGCATCTCGCCGATCTCATCCAAAAAAATAGTCCCGCCGTTGGCGCGCTGAAACAGCCCCTCCTGATAATTCGAGGCACCGGTAAAGGCGCCTTTAACATGACCAAAGAGTTGGCTTTCCAGCAGGGTTTCTGGGATCGCGCTGCAGTTGACCGCTAGAAAAGTTTTGTCGGCGCGGGTGCTTTGCTTATGAATGGTGCGAGCCACCACCTCTTTGCCGACACCGCTCTCACCGCTAATTAGCACGGTTGAGTTGGTCGGCGCCACTTTTCCAATCAGTTCGACAATCTCCGCAGTCACGGGGCTATTTCCTATCAACTCGGTGCTCTCGAAGTCGCGATTGAGTTGCCGACGCAGGGTTTGGATTTCCCAAGCAAGCCGCTTATTCTCCATTAAAGTGCGCACTTTTTTCACCACGCCATCGAGCACGATGGGTTTAAGAATATAGTCCTGCGCGCCAAGACGAAGCGCCTCAACCGAGGTTTCGATCGACGCGTAAGCAGTCATGATCAGCACCAAGGTCTGTGGCGACGCTTGCCGCACATGCTTGAGCACCGTCATACCGTCGGCGCCCGGCATCTTTAGGTCCAGGAGAATTAAGTCCAAATCATTTCTGTCGACTAGCTCCATTGCCGCGGTCCCGTCGGCGGCTTCATGAATCTGATACCCACCCTCGTCTTGGAGAACTCGGCAGATATTTTTTCTCGGCAACAATTCGTCTTCAGCAACCAGAATATTACCTTGCATAACCCTCCCTGTATCTATTAAGGGATTGTGGGGCAATCCCCGTGCCAAAAATGAGACAGCAATTTATTAGGTTTACGTAGCACACTGTCTCAGTTGCGGGACCATTGAATTACCGCTGTCCCAATTCTGGGACATTGCGAACGTAGATAATCAGAATAGGAGTACCGAATCAAGCCAGTTGTTACGATTCCGCCTGATAGCGAACCTTGCTTGCTCGCAAAGCTCTTACTGCGCGCTTCGATCTCGGATTACGCGGTGTCCCGCACACCACCGCAGGCCCACTTTGCTGTTCTTTGAAGCGAACCAATCCGCTGCGCATAAAATCGGGATCTAAACCCAAGACCTCGCAGATATTTTCAAATGAAAACAGCCCGTCGTCGTTACGCGACATAATCCAGAGTTGCGCCTCGAGAAAAAGCCTGTGCCCGGGCCCGGAGTGTGTCGAGACATGCAAGCGGAATGTCTTGATCCCTTCCTCCAGAATCGCATGCATCAGATGTTTCTCCGGTTCCAAATGCACCGTTCGCCGCGAGTTCCTAAGATAATCGTACGGGGTCAGCGGGTCGGGCTGAAACATCCGTGTTAAAGTTTCGTCGCTCGAATCAAAGCGGGTAAATCCTGTAAATGTCATAATGGACCGCAGGAGGCAATTTTGAGACCAACTCTCTAAGTCGGTCGAAAAATTTTATCGGTGTCAGCAGGATCTTGGACACTCGGCTTTTCGTAAAAACCCGTTGGGCAACTCAAGTGCCCCGTCTGCGCCGGCGCGGTGCATGTGCCCGTTGTTTTTTAGATGCCCGACGCTTGCGGCAGCAGCCTTGTCGCCCAACAGTCGCTCTCGTGGGCAGATTACGCGTGTAGCACACAACAGCTTCTCTCGAACCGCAAGCATCAAAATTTTTCGCTGCCGAAAAACTACCGCTCGCCGACTTGTGAAAGTTCGCGCGTTCTGGTCGATGCCTCGATATCGTCCGAATTTCGCAACGCCACCCGGCCGGATACTTCTGGGACCAGCTCATGCTGCTGGTTTGGCTGTGGAAATAGTGGCACTCGCCTTGCTGAGTTTATTCATAAGCACTGGACAACAGCGCGGCTCGGCCCAACCGTTCGTTTCGTTACCGTGGGCTAGAGCTATCGATAGCGGGGAGGTC
>JBGTCC010000296.1:0-3783 GCA_041749055.1 Thermodesulfobacteriota bacterium
CTCCGGTTGCTCTCCACCCCGCCTCGCGGCGACGCAGTTACCTTCGGCTACGGAGTTGTGGCTTTCTCCGACACGGACTTTCACCGTGCTGATATGGCGCCCTCACGGGCGCACGATACCCGCTTTCGCGGGTATGACGGAACCCAGGTGACATCTTCATTGTGGAGACCCTCCCCTTACATGTATTTTCTAAGGAGGACACGAAGAGCACGAAGTTCGGAATAAAAGACATCCAAAACCTTCGTGTCCTTCGTTCGGAAATCTTCTTTGCGCTCTTTGCGGTAAATCATTCGTGTCTTCGGTCCGAGGGCGCGATTCATCGCGCCCCTGCTTTGTGACCCTTGTGCTCTTTGTGGTAATCTTTCTTCTCTTCTGAGGTATAGAATGTTTGAAAAATTTCCATTCATGTCACGCGGATCGAAATATGTGCTGGCGTTGGTCGCGGTTCTGCTCTGCGCAGCTATAACGGCTCCAGGTCAGGCGCAAACGGAGCCCTACTACCAGGGCAAGACGATTCGAATTATCGTCGGTTTCACCGCCGGCGGTTTGTCCGATCAATGGGCGCGCATGTTCGCCCGGAGCATGCCGAAATTCATTCCGGGCAGCCCGAACATGATCGTGCAAAACATGCCCGGGGCGAGCTCGGTGGTGGCAGCCAATTTCATATACAGCGTCGCCAAACCGGACGGCCTCACCGTCGGCATGCCGAACAGCAGCCTTTACTTGACTCAACTGGTCGGACGCACCGAGGTCAAGTTCGACGTGCGCAAATTCGACTGGATCGGCAGTCAAGAAAAATGGACGCAGATGCTCTATTTTCGCGCCGACGCTCCTTTCAAAACCATCGGTGATGTCATCAAGGCGAAAGAGCCGCCGAAGTGCGGCGCCTCGGGCTTTGCCAGCTCTGGCTATATTCTGCCCAAGATTCTCGAGGAAACCGTCGGCGCGAAATTCAATGTCATCGTCGGTTACGCCGGCGGCAAAGAAATCGATCTTGCCGTGGAAAAGGGCGAAGTAGTCTGCCGCGGTCATGACATCTCGTCTCACTTCGGCCGCGAACCGTTTAACACTTGGCACGCCAAGCGTTACGACCGCCATCTGGTGCAGGACGCGCGTAGCCGCGACCCGAGGCTGCCCGAGACGCCGACGATCTGGGAGATCATGAATGAATACAAGACACCGCAGGTGAGCCGGGGTGTCGCCGAAACGGTGCTCACGGCGAATGATTTTGGCCGAGCGCTGATCGCCCCGCCGGGCACGCGAACGGACCTCGTGAAAATCCTGCGCGCCGCATATGCGCAAGCGCTCAAGGACCCCGAGCTGCTTGCCGAGGTGAAAAAGAGCAATTTGGATATCGACTACACGCCGGGAGAGCAGTTGCAAAAGCTCGCGCATGAAGTCATGGACCAGAGCGCCGAGGTGATTGCGAGAGTGAAAAAACTTCTCGCCGAGTAGGGGTACCTGCGTGTCTGCCCTCCGGGACAGGCGACTCCAAAGGGTCGCCCATGCTAAGTTTTTTATGAAACTGAACCACCGCCAAAAAAGCCGGTTGATTAGCTTCCGGCTAGATCATAAATAGAATCAGGAGGATTTACCTATGGCTGACAGCACTAACGCAAGCCAAAGCATGTCGGTGTTAAACCCGGTGGGCTATCCGCCCAAGATCACGCCCAAAGCGCTGGCGCCGCGGCTCGACAGCTTGGACGGCAAGACGGTCTATCTGGTCGATCCGCGCTTCGACGACTCGGGATTGTTTTTGCGCCAGTTGCAGAGTTGGTTCGCCGACAACATGCCGACGGTGAAGACCAAGTTCATCGAGATGAACAACGTTTACACCAAGGACGATCCGATAACTTGGGAGAAGATCAAGGCCGACGGCGATGCCGCCATCGTCGGTGTCGGTCATTGAAGCACCTGCGCGCCGGCGGTCGCCGCGCATGCAATGACCCTCGATAACAAATTCGGCGTGCCCACCGTGGCGCTCCACACCCATGTGTTTGAAAAAGTTGTCGAGTCGGTGAACCGTGTCCACGGCATGCCGCACGCGCCGCGCGCCTTCGTGCCCCAGCCGGTGATGGGCAAGACGGCGGCGCAACTGCGCGCTTACATTGACGGCAAGGACCCGCTCAGCGGCCGGCCGGTGATGCAGGAAGTCATCGAAGGATTGACCCAGCCCATCGACGACGCCGGAGTTCGCAGCGAAAAGTTGGCCTACGCCGCCACACCGCGCTTGGTCGATGCCGACAGCGAAGAGGGTCTGCAGCAGCTGTTCCTGGAAAAGAATTGGACCGACAAGCTGCCCATCGTACTGCCGACGGAAAAGCGCGTCCAAGAAATGCTCGCTCACACCAGCCACAAGCCCGACGAAGTGGTCGGCCATATGCGCTCCACCCATTTCCGAGATTACTGGGAGTACACGGTGGAAAAAGTCGCGGTCAACGCGGTGATGGCCGGCGCCCGGCCGGAATATTTTCCGGTTATCCTCGCCTTGGCCTCCACCGGCGTCACCGCCCGCGGCAGCACGTCGAGCTCGGCAGCAGCGATGGTCGTGGTCAACGGACCGATTAGAAACGAAATAAAAATGAACAGCGGCACCGGCGCCATGGGTCCGTTCAACCACGCCAACGCCACCATTGGCCGCGCCTACGGCCTGCTCTCGCAAAACGGCCAGGGCAGCTCGGTGCCAGGCTTCACCTACATGGGCTCCCAAGGCAACAACTACGCCTACAACAACGTTACTTTCGCCGAGAACGAAGAACGCAGCCCGTGGACGCCGTTCCACGTCGAGCAGGGTTTCAAAGCCAGCGACAGCACCGTCAGCGTCTTCACCGGCTGCCGGTCGACGGCCTTCACCCTCGGCGTGCGCGAGACATACTGGCGCGAGCATGTGCGCAGCATGCTGCGCGGCCTGGACGCCCACAGCCAGCCGACTTTCTTGCTCGACCCCATCGCCGCGCGCCAGTTCATCGACCGCGGCGGTTTCGATACCAAGGAGAAATTAATCGAATGGGCCTATGAAAACTCGCTCATGGCGGCGAAGGAGTATTGGGACTATCAACTGATCCAGAATTACATCCTGCCGCGCGCGACTTTCGGCGAAGAACCCTACGCGTCGAAGTTGAAAGCGGCCCCGGACGAAATGATCCACATGTTCAAGGCAACAGAAATCCACGTCATCGTCGTCGGCGGCGAGACCAACGGCTACTGGCGCATCATGGATTGTAACTATCAGAAGACGGTTTCCGTCGATAAATGGAGATAACATCCGTTCAAAACGTTCAAGCCGCTCAACCGCTACGCTCCGTTCAATCTCCCACCTTATCTTCGAAGCGTCGGCGAAAGTTTATCCTCCCCCGCGACGCGGGGGAGGATACAGGAGGGGGTTTGAGCGTTTTGAACGGCTTGAACGATTTGAACTATCATCGGGGAGTTAATCTAAAAGATGGCAAATTTTGATGTTATTGTGGTTGGCTCCGGCCTGGCCGGCTTAACCGCGGGATTATTCTCCGCGCGCCAGGGGCTTTCGACTTTGGTTTTCGAGTCGAACATTCCCGGCGGCCATCTGATCAGCATCGAAAAGATCGAAGACTTCCCCGGCTTCCCCGACGGCGTTTCCGGCTATGAAATCTGTCCCAACTTGCAGCGTCAGGCATCTGACCATGGCGCGGAGTTTCAGCGCGCCGAAGTTTTGCGCCTGGAAGCGCAGGATAAACTCTGGTCGGTGGTCACGGAAGAAGAAACCTATCAGGCCAAAGCGGTGATCGTCGCCACCGGTTCGACGCT
>JBGTCC010000297.1:0-3245 GCA_041749055.1 Thermodesulfobacteriota bacterium
ACGAGGCCCTCGATTACTGCGCCGACCGGCTGGTCGAGATATTTAAGCGCGATGGCGCCGATGCCATGGCAGTTTACTGCTGCGCCAAGGCGACCAACGAGGACAACTACCTGCTGCAAAAACTTTTCCGCGCCCTGTTCCGCAGCAATAACGTCGATCACTGCACCCGCCTGTGCCATGCCGGGTCGGTGGTTGCATTGCAGATGGCGCTCGGCTCGTCGGCGATGAGCAACACCGCCGCCGAGGTGGTTCACAGCGACGTTTTTATCGTGACCGGGTCCAACACCGCGGAAACCCATCCGATCATTGCGTTGCAAATGAAAGCCGCCGTTGAAAAGCACGGCGCCAAGCTGATCGTCGTCGATCCCCGGCGGGTCGACATGGTCAACTGGGCTACGCTCTGGTTGCCCGAGAAGCCGGGCACCGACGTGCCACTCTTTTCGGCGATGGCGCATGTCATTATCAAAGAGCGGCTCTACAACCAGCATTTCATCGATCGGCGCACCGAAGGCTTCGATGATTTTGCGAAATCGATGGAAAAATTCACGCCCGAATATGCCGAGGCGATTTCCGGCGTCGACCGCAACTTGATCGTTCAGGCCGCGCGCATGTATGCGGGGGCGAAGAATGCGGCGATTTATTGGGCGCTGGGGATTCCCGAGCACTCTCATGGCACCGACAACGCCATGTCGCTCATTCATCTTGCATTACTAACCGGTCACATCGGCCGCCAAGGCACGGGGTTGAATCCGCTGCGCGGCCAAAACAATGTCCAGGGCGCGTCCGACTCCGGCGCCATGCCATGGCACTATCCCGGCTATCAGCGCGTCGATGACGAAGCGGCAGCGCACAAATTCGAGCAGGCGTGGCATATCGAACCCGGCGGCCTCAACCGCGAGCTCGGGCTGACGACCACGGAGATCATGAGCGCAGTCGGGCCAGGCGGCGTGCGCGCGCTGCACATCATGGGCGAGAATCCGATGATGTCCGAGCCCAACTTGAACCACACGCGCCACATGATCGAGCAGTTGGAATTCCTGGTGGCGCAGGACCTGTTCATCAACGAATCCGGCGCCTATGCCGACGTCTTCTTGCCCGCCGCTTCCTGGGCCGAGAAAGAAGGTACGTTTACCAATACCGACCGCCGCGTCCAGCGTGTGCGCAAGGCCCTGGAACCGCGCGGCCAGTCGCGCCCCGATTGGCAGATCATTTGCGATCTTGCCGGGCGCATCGAAAAGAAGTTCGGCCGCAGCCAGTCCGCCTTTTGGTCATATCAACGCCCGTCCGAAGTACTGGAAGAAATGGGGCGCGTCGTGGCCGAATATGCCGGAGTGAAGTATCCGCGCATCGAACAGCAGGGCTTGCAGACTCCAGTGTTGGATGACGATCATCCGGGCACGCCCTATCTCTTCGCCGACAGCTTTCCCAGCGGCAAGGGCAGGTTTCACCCTCTGGAATACATCCCATCCGTGGAGATGCCGGATGAGGAATACCCTTTCATCCTCACCACCGGCCGGCTGCTCGAACACTGGCATGGCGGCACCTTGACGCGCCATTCAAAACTCGATCAACTGAATCCCGAGGCGCGCATCGAAATCAATCCCGCCGACGCCGCCCGCCTCAAGCTCGAAGACGAGCAGGCCGTGCGCGTCTCGTCGCGGCGCGGCACCATCGTCCTGCGCGCCTGGGTAACTCAGCGAACCACGGTGGGTGTGGTTTTTATCCCCATGCACTTTGCCGAAGCCGCCGCCAACCTGCTCACCATCGACGCCCTGGACCCGCTCGCCAAGATCCCCGAGTACAAAGCCTGCGCAGTGCGCATCGTGCCAGCGGGTAAAGATGAGTTGGCGCGGCCCGATGCGAAGGTGGGCAGGGGCCGGTACTGATAGGGCGATTCATGAATCGCCCCGACAACACCTTTGAAAATAATAGAAACCCCGGACAACACCGCCAACACTCCAAACCCGAGCCGTTTCGGCGACAAATCACATGCGAGTCTTGAACGCTTTGGCGGCAAATCCTATCGTGTCAGTATGAGTCTTGGAAGTTCTGGGCGCAGCAGTTTAGCGGGATTGCTAATCCTCGTTGCAGCGGTGTCGAGCAGCGCCGCGGTCCAGCTTTCCCGGGAGCAAGGCGGCAAGTTGGCGCTGAAAATTGACGGAATCAACAAGAACGCTGCCATTGAGCCGGTTCGATCCAAGACGACGCCGATGTCCGAACTTGAAGTGAATTCCTACTTGGCCTTCAACATCAACGACAAGATCCCGCGCGGTCTAGCCAACCCTGAAATTCGCATGGTCGGCGACGGCCAACTCACCGGCCGCGTTTTCGTCGATATCGACGAGTTCAAGCGGCACCGAAGCTCCGGCGGGGTTTTGGATCCACTGAGTTATATCTCCGGCCAGGTGCCGCTCACCGCGCGCGGCGTTCTGCACACGCGCGGCGGCAAGGGACAGTTTCAATTGGCCACAGCCGAAATCCACGGTGTGCCGGTGCCGAAACCGATCGTCCAGGAGCTCGTCGGTTTTTTTTCACGCACTGCGGAAAATCCGCACGGATTCAACCTCGACGCGCCGTTCAATTTGCCGGCCAAAATCCGCGAGGTCATTGTCAACCCGGGAGAAACTCTTTTGGTGCAATAGCATCACGGCGACACTTAACGACATCCATCGATCCCAATAATCGAGAGTAGAATTGCTCTCAGTGCTAACTTTGGGTGACTTACTTCTGGCTTCGTACTCAACAAACTTCGGGCATAACTCCTTCAACAAATCGCCTCATGTCAGCGCAATTGCCCGCTGCCGGGTATATGCGTAAACGCGCTCATCTCATTGGCGAAATTAACCGGTGGGGCCTTGCAAACGTAGTTGGAAGTAATTTCATCGATGCGGGTCACGCCCATGAGTGCCATGTCGACCGTGAGCTCTTCTTCCAAGAGTTCGAGCACCTTCACCAAGCCATCTTTGCCGCCGGCGCCCAAACCCCAGCCTTGCAGCTTGCCGATGGTCACCGCGCTGGCGCCCAGCGCCAACGCTTTGACGACATCGGTGCCGCGGGTCACGCCGCCATCGAGCACGATCTCCGCCTTGCCGCCCACCGCAGCGGCGATCTCCGGCAGCGTGTCGATGGTGCCCAGCCCATGGTCCAATTGCCGGCCGCCGTGATTGGAAATATAAATGACGTCGACGCCGTGCTCGACGGCGATCTTGGCGTCCTCCGCCGTGGCGATGCCTTTGATGATCAGC
>JBGTCC010000298.1:0-8723 GCA_041749055.1 Thermodesulfobacteriota bacterium
CCGCTTCGGCCTGCGCCAGGGCATGCTGCTGCACTTCCGCTTCGATGGCGCGCCGTTCGAGGTTATGCTCCTCCAATTCCTCGGCGATGCGCTGCGCGGTTTCGCTGGAATCGGTGGTCAAAAGCTCGACGACTTTGATGCCGTAATCCACCCTCCCCGCGGCATTGATGCGCGGTCCCAAGCGAAAGCCCACCTGCCCGGCAGTGACATTGCCGTCAGGAATCCCGGCGACTTTTTTAAGCGCGACCACGCCGGGCCGCGAAGAAATCCCCAACTCGGTAAGGCCGCGCTTGATCAACGTCCGATTGACGCCCCTGAGCGGTACCATGTCGGCGATGGTTCCCAACGTAACGATGTCGAGGAAATGGCGTATATCGGGAGCGGCGCCGTTCTGAAACCAGCCCGCTTCGCGCAGCTTGGCGCGCAAACCGATCACCAAGTAGAAAGCCAGCCCGGCGGCGCACATACCTTTGTCGGGAAATCGGCAATCCTTGCGGTGCGGATTCACCACCGCCACCGCCGGCGGCAGCACTTCGGGCGGTTGATGATGATCGACGACCACGAGATCGAGGCCGAAACCATTGGCGGCGGCAACTTCCTTGGCGTTGGAGATGCCACAGTCGACGGTGATCACCAAGCCGGCGCCGCGATCCTTGAGCGCTTTTAAACCTTCGACGTTGAGACCGTAACCCTCTTCGATGCGATGGGGCACATGGTAGAACGGCTTGGCGCCGATCTCGCGCAAAAATGACACCAGCACCGACGCCCCGGTGGTGCCGTCGACATCGTAATCGCCCCAGATACCGATCTGTTCATTTTTTGTCACGGCAGCGACGATGCGATCCACCGCTGCGTCCATGTCGGCCATCGCAAACGGCGACGGTAAATCCGAACGCAAACTCGATGACAGGTAGCAGCGGGTCGCGTCGTTGTCGGTAAAGCCGCGCAAAGTCAGGATGCGCGCGATCAGCGGCGAAAGCTTAAGTTCTTCGGCAAAGCGCTTGACCGTGGCGTCATCGGTGGGCTTCAAGCGCCAACGCTTGGCAAGATCATGCGGCATGGAGGGTTACGAGATTAAAAAGAGAAACCGATCTCGCCACGAAGGTTCATTGTAGTGGCGAAAGATTTTTCGCCCCTACTTCGTCTCTTAGTATACTACTATCGTTGAAAGTTTACGCGGCTTGCGCAAACCTCCCGGCACGACGCTGCACTGTTGTAAACCGAAGAGGGCGGGTTTCAAACCCGCCCTACCATTCCCAACTCTTTTTTGCGCCCTTTGCGCTCTTTGCGGCCATTCTTATTTTCGGTTGCCGCTCCGTCGCACCAGCCGTTATCTCTTAAACGACTTCTCCCACAGCAGGATGACCGGACTGGCGATGAAGACGGTCGAGTAGACGCCGGAAAGGAAGCCGATTAAAAGCGCGAAAGCGAAGGGCCGGATCACTGCGCCGCCGAGCAGGTAAAGCGCCGATAAAACTAATGTTGCCGTACCGGTGGTGAGAATCGTCCGGCTCAGGGTTTCGTTGATGCTGGTGTTGACGATGTGTTCCAAACTCTCGCGGCGGATTTTACGCAAATTCTCGCGAATACGATCGCAAATGACGACCGTGTCGTTGACGGAAAAACCGATGATGGTGAGAAGTGCCGCCACCACGGTCAGATCGAATTCGTAGTTAGCCAGCATCAAGGCGCCGACGGTCACCAGCACGTCATGGATCAAAGCGATCACCGCGCCGAGGCCGAAGTGCAAGCCGAAGCGCGCGCCGAACGCCGAGGCAAAACGAATCCAGATATACACGCCCATCATCGCCATGGCGGCGATCACGGAAAGCATGCCGCGCCAGCGCAAATCCTCGCCGATTTTCGGTCCGACAAATTCGACGCGTCGGATCTCGAATGTATCGGCGCCGAACTTTGCCGTTAGCGCCTTTTTCATTTGATCGCCCAGCGCGGCGATCTCGAGCCCGACCTTTTCCACGCGGACGAGAAATTCGAAAGCGCCTTCCTGGCCAAATTCTTGAATTGTGCTGCCGCCGAGATCGATCGTCTCCAAAGCTTGCCGGAGATTCGGGATCGTCGTCCGCTGTTGAAATTTCAACTGCACCATCGTGCCGCCGGCGAAGTCGACGCCCAGATTCGGCCCCTTGGCGAAGAGCCAGGCGAGCACCGCCAGGTTAACGACCATCGAAGCGATCAAAGCGATTTTTCGATAACGAGTAAACGGGATCTTACTGCCAGGCTTGATCAGTTCCATACGCTCCCTTAGATGCTGATGCGCTCCAGTCGGCGCGCGCCGATGCGATAGTCGTAGTAAATGCGGGTCAAGTAGACCGCCGTGATCACCGTCGTTAGGATGCCGATGCAAAGTGTGACGGCGAAGCCCTTGATCGGACCCGTGCCGAACTGAAAGAGAATCACGCCCGAAAGAAACGTCGTAATGTTGGAGTCCAAGATCGCTGGCAGGGCATTTTTATAACCGGCTTCGATGGCCGAACGGACCGCGCGGCCGGCGCGAATCTCCTCGCGTATACGCTCATTGATCAGCACATTAGCGTCCACCGCCATGCCGATGGTCAAGACGATGCCGGCGATGCCGGGCAGCGTCAATACCGCTTGGAAACCGGCCAGAATCGCGACCATGAATAGGACGTTGAACACCAGCGCGAACACCGCGACCAACCCGGCTCCTTTGTAATAAGCGACCATGAACAGGATTACGAAAGCACCGCCGACGACAAACGACGTAACACCCTGAGTAATCGAGTCCCGCCCCAAGGACGGCCCAACAGTTCGCTCTTCGACGATCTCCACCGGCGCCGGCAGCGCGCCGGCGCGCAGAACGATCGATAGATCGCGGGCTTCTTTGATGTCGAAGCTGCCGGTGATCGAGGCCCGGCCGCCGCCGATGCGCTCCTGGATCACCGGGGCGGAGTAGACATTGTTGTCGAGCACGATCGCCATGCGCCGTTTGACGTTGGCCGCGGTGATCTGCTCGAACAGGCGCCCCCCCTGAGCGTTGAGAATCAGCTCGACGTAGGGGCCTTGGAGCTGCTCGCCGGGACGCACCCGGGCGTCTTGGATATATTCGCCGGTCATCAGGGTGCGCGCTTCCAAGACATAGGGCACCTTCTCCGGGCTCACGCCCGCCACGCCCCGGCCGACCTGGCCGTACAGCACCTGTCGCCCCGGCGGCGCGCCATTCTTCACCGCCTCTTCCGGATTAACGTTGTCGTCGACCAACTTGAACTCCAAAAGCGCCGTCTTGCCGATGATATCCTTGGCCCGCTGCGGATCTTGGATGCCCGGAAGTTGTACGAGAATATTGTTGAGCCCCTGGCGCTGAATCACCGGCTCACTGACACCGAACTGGTCGATGCGGTTGCGGATGGTTTCCAGCGATTGATCGACGATATAATCACGCAACGTGCGAGTCTCTTCCCGGTTAAGCGTCATGATGAAATCGGTCCCGGTTGCGCTCGTCTGCGGCGTCTTGGCTTCGGACAAGTTGGCGAAGTCAGCTTTGAGGATGCTGCGGACCCGGTCGACGCTCGCAGTCGCCACCTTGATTTGCAACTGCGTTCCTTCGACGCGCTCCACCGATACTCCGGAAATTCCCTTGTCGCGAATACTGTTGGTGAGATCGCCCTTCAAACGCTCCATGTGATTCTCGATCGCTTTGTCGAGCTTCACTTCGAGCACCAGATGGCTGCCGCCTTGGAGATCGAGGCCGAGATGAATGGCATCCGACGGCAAGAAGCCGGGCCACCAGCTGGGCATCTCGGTTTTGCCGGTACTTTCTTTTTTACCGAGAAAGTTAGGCGCGAGAAAGAGCGCCGACAACAAAGCTAGAACCGAGAAAATAATCACTCGGGTAAGCACACCCCGTCGCATTCGATCAATCCTTTCCGTTTTTTGCTGGTGCCTTTTCGGCGGTAATAACGGCAGAAATCTGCGGACGATTCACCCGGATACGCACGTTCGGCGCAACTTCGAGGGTCACCACCTGATCTTTGATTTCGGTCACCTTACCGTAAATCCCCCCGGAGGTCATCACCTCGTCGTTTCTTTTTATCTTATTGAGCATCTCCTGGTGCGCTTTTTGCTTCTTCTGCTGCGGCCTAAACACCATAAAATACATGATGACGAGAATAATGATGAACGGAAATATCGTCATCAGCGGTCCCGGTCCGGCAGCGCCCGGCGCCGCCTGCGCGTAAGCAAAATCGACCATGATTCCTCCTCAAGGTTTTCTTATGAAGCTTGGGCGAACTTGACGAGCTCGGCCCACGGCTCCGGGCGCCCATCGCGAATCGCTTCCCGACACTTATCCATGAGGCGATGGTAAAAGTAAAGATTGTGCAGCGAATTTAGCTGCGCCGAGAGGATCTCGCCGGCCATGAACAGATGGCGCAGGTAGGCGCGCGAGAAGTTTGAGCAACTGTAACAGCCGCAGCTCTCGTCCAGCGGCCGCGCATCGTCGGCATACTCGGCGCGTTTGATGCTGACTTTACCTTGCCAGGTAAACAACGTGCCGTTGCGGCCGTTGCGGGTCGGGATCACGCAATCGAACATGTCAAAACCGGCGCGCACGGCGTGAATGAGATCCTGCGGCCGGCCGACTCCCATTAAGTAACGCGGCTTATTCTCCGGCAATAGGTCTACCGTGGCCGCGCCGACGGTATTGAGCTTTTCTTCACCCTCGCCGACCCCAAGCCCGCCCACGGCGAAACCCTCGAAGTCCATAACCGACAGCGCATCGACACACGAACGCCGCAGGTCTTCGAACATGCCGCCCTGAACGATGCCGAACATCAACTGCGCCGGCCGATTACGCGCATTCAAGCAACGCTCCGCCCAGCGGATCGTTCGCTCCGTCGACTCGCGCACGTAGCTGCGCGCCGCGTCATGGGGGATGCACTCATCCAACACCATCGCGATGTCGCTGCCGAGCGCCTCCTGAATCGCCACAGCCTTTTCCGGCGTCAGCAGGTGCGATGAGCCGTCGATATGCGATTGAAAGCGCGCGCCATCCTCGGTGATCTTGCGCATGGCGCCGAGGCTGAACACCTGATAGCCGCCGCTATCGGTTAAGATCGGCCCCGGCCAGTTCATAAACCGATGCAGCCCGCCCAACTGTCGAATCCGCTCATGACCGGGACGCAAATACAGATGGTAAGTATTGCCGAGCAGGATCTGACACCCCAGCTCGTGCAAATCCCGCGGCAACACCGCCTTAACCGTCCCTTGAGTCCCCACCGGCATGAAGCAAGGCGTTTCCACCACGCCATGCGGCGTGACCAAGCGACCGAGGCGAGCCTTGGTGTTCAGATCTTTCTTGATTAGTGTGAAAGGACTGCCCATCGACCTATTTTGGATTTTCGATTTTGGATTGTCGGAATCGGATTCGATGTCTCAAATTTCGCTGCGTTTTTTGATTGGCAGTCCCCTAATCCAAAATCGAAAAGGAGCCCCGCAGAGCAAAATCCAAAATTTCATAGGATGAGCATCGCGTCGCCGTAACTATAAAAACGATAATGCCGCTCGATCGCTTCACGATACGCGCGGCGCACGAGATCGAGGCCGGCGAATGCGGCGACCAGAATCAACGGCGTCGAACCGGGCAGATGAAAGTTAGTGATCAAGGCGTCGAGGACGCGAAAGCGATCGCCCGGCTTCATATACAGCCTGGCAATACCCTCGTTGGCGACCAGCTCGCCCTTCTGCAAAGCGATCCATTCCAACGTGCGCGTGCTGGTCGAGCCGACGGCGACAACTCTACGGCCGGCTTGCTTGGTGCGATTGATTTTCTCTGCGCTGGCCGCGCTGAGAGAATAACGCTCCCCTTCCATGCGGTGATTTGCGATCTCGGCCACCCGTACCGGCTGAAACGTACCCGGCCCAACATGCAGGGTCAACAAGGTATGATCGATTCCCAGCGCGCCAAGCTCGGCCAGCAGCTCCGGTGTGAAATGAAACCCCGCGGTAGGCGCAGCGATGGCGCCGCGGTTAGCCGCGTAGACGGTCTGATAACGCTCGCGGTCGAGGGACTCGGCATCGCGGCTACGCCGTACATAGGGCGGCAACGGCGGCTCGCCCAGCGCTTCCAGCTGGTCATCGAAGTCACCTTCGTGATGGAACTCCAGACCGAATCGGCCGCGCCCGAGATCGCCGATCACTTCCGCCGTCATGTTGGCGCCAAAACGTAAAATGCTTCCCACCTGAGGTTTCTTGGCGGCATCGGCCATGGCGATCCATAAATTTCTGCCCTCGTCGGCGAAACGCTCGATCAGCAGCACCTCAACGTTACCGCCGCTGTCCTTAGTACCAAGCAACCGCGCTGGAAATACTTTCGTATCGTTGAGCACCAGAAGATCGCCGGCAGCGAGAAAGCTGCCAAGCTCGGCAAACACGCTATGAACGATCTCGCCGGTGACGCGACGGATCACCAGCAAACGCGAGCCCGCGCGCTCCCGGCTGGGAAACGCCGCGATCAACGACTCGGGCAACTGGTAATCGAATTCTTTGAGATCCATGGCTGACAAAAAGCAGGGGCACGGCGTGCCGTGCCCCAATAGGTTGCAAATTTCTGCGAACGCGAATTATTCTGCGACTCTGCGCAAATCAAGAATTAAACTACCCTCGGATCGTTGCCGATGGATTTTGTTGGGTCCCCTCGAAGTCGACTTTCTCTTTTTCGTCTTTCCCGCGAAAGCAGGAATCCAGGTTTTGCATTTTGCCACCCCACTCTGGATGCCGGCCTGCGCCGGCATGACGGAATTCTCTTCGCCTGAAGCACGCCCTGAGCAAGGTCGATGGGGCGAGGGATTACAACCGTCCCCGGGAGGGAGATTAAGTGTCCTTCTTCAAGAACGGCGTCAACAGATCGATAGGTATGGGGAAGATCGTCGTCGAATTTTTCTCCGAGGCGATTTCGACCAGACTCTGAAGATAACGCAACTGCAACGCCATCGGTTGCAGAGCCATGACTCCGGCGGCGTCGGCGAGCTTTTGCGAAGCCTGGAATTCGCCCTCGGCATGGATGACTTTGGCGCGCCGTTCGCGCTCGGCCTCGGCCTGCTTCGCCATGGCGCGCTGCATTTCCTGCGGCAGATCGATATGCTTCAGCTCAACCAGCACGACCTTGATTCCCCAGGGATCGGTCTGCTTATCCAAGATGTCTTGAATGCGGCTGTTAATCTTTTCCCGCTCGGACAGGAGTTCGTCCAATTCGCCCTGGCCGCAGACACTGCGCAGCGTCACTTGGGCGAGCTGGGAGGTGGCGAAAAGATAATTCTCCACCTCTCGAACTGCCAGATTGGGATCGATGACCCTAAAATAAAGCACCGCGTTTACCTTCACCGAAACGTTATCGCGGGTGATCACGTCCTGCGGCGGGATATCCATGGTCACCGTGCGCAGATCCATCTTGACCATCTTTTCGATGCCCGGGATGATGTAAACTATCCCCGGACCGCGCGAGCCGACCATGCGGCCGAGACGAAACACCACGCCGCGCTCATATTCTTTGAGGATCTTGATGCCGCTGATCAGCGCCACCACCGCAATGACGAGAAATGTCGCTATCGGTCCAAAACCAAACATGTCGACCTCCTGTTGTTAGCCCGCCCGTTCGTCACCCGCCGCCCGCCGCACTTTTAGTGTCATGCCCTCGTAGCCGATTATTTCGACCTTGGCGTCGACCTCGATCGGCGTCTCGGCGCGGGCATTCCAATATTCGCCATGAATAAAAATCTTGCCCGCCGGCGTGAGCTCGGCTCTGACTTCGCCGATCTGGCCGATCAAACTTGCCATGCCCATGGTCGGCTTGGCCTGCTGAGTGCGAAATACTAAATAGCTCAAACCAAGCATGATCGCCCCCACCATGCCCACCGCGGTAAAAACGATCGATCGGTCGACCATCAGATCCGAATTCTCGGTGTCGAATAACAGCAGTGAGCCGATGGCCAGCGCAATAATCCCGCCGATACCCAAGACGCCGAAACTAGGCACGAACATCTCGGCAACCAGCAACGCTATACCCAATGCAATCAGCGCGAGACCGGTGTAGTTGAGCGGTAACAATTGAAACGATGCCAGCGCCAGCAATAAGCAAATCGCCCCCGCTACGCCGGGGAAAATCACGCCGGGATGGGAAAACTCCATGTACAATCCGAGCAACCCGGCCATCATCAGCAGATAAGCGATGTTGGGATCGGCCAGGATATTTAAAACTTTTTGCTTCAAACTCATGTCGTGACGGTTGACCGTGGCGTCTTTGAGCGCCAGCACGTGAGCCTTACCGTCGAGATCGACCTTGCGGCCATCGGCTTGCTTGAGCAAATCGTCAATGTCTTTGGCGACGATGTCGATGACATTTTTCTTGAGCGCATCGCTCTCGGTGATCGCCACGCTTTTGCGCACCGCTTGGATCGCCCACTCGGCGTTGCGGCCGCGCTTCTGCGCAATGGTCTCGCTGAACGATGCGGTGAAATTCTCGATCTTCTCGCCCATCACGCCTTTGACTTCCTGGCCGCCGCCGGCCACCGGATGGGCCGCGCCGATGTTGGTAGCCGGGGCCATCGCCGCGATATGCGCCGCCATGGTGATAAAAACCCCGGCCGATCCCGCGCCGGCGCCGCTGGGCGCTACATGGACCATGATCGGAACTTGTGCGCTGAGCATCTCCTTGACGATTGTCCGGGTGGAGCTCAGAAGGCCGCCGG